>NZ_JAPNXR010000029.1:0-57748 GCF_030397615.1 Vibrio sp. 14N.309.X.WAT.E.F5
ATGTAATTCTAAAGCTATTACCATTCCAACAGAATGGTAATGAATTGACTGTGCCAAATAACCGAAGTTATTCGTATTGGTCACTCAGTTCATTGAAATCAATTTTGTTACCGAAGTAACTGTCATTACCTAAGTAATAACGCTTTGATATTCATCAACGAGTGCCCACACAGATTGATAGGTTTAAATTGTTAAAGAGCGCTAGCGTTTTGTGATTTACATCTCAGTCACTAGGGGTGCGTACTATACCTGCACCACTTAGAGAGTCAAGGGTTATTTTCAACTCCTTTTTCTCTACCGATTTCGCTGTGTGACTTTCGTCTCACTCCGTGTCGGTGAGGCGGCATTATAGAGAGATCGACATAGAGCACAAGGGCTTTTTTGAATAAAAGTTTTGTTCGCCTAAAAAGCCACCAGATCCGCATTTTTCGAATAAAAACTAAACATTTGAGACGTATCACAGCAATACATTGGCAAAATGGAAACCATGAACGTAAGATTCATGTATCTATTTTGTTAAGAGTAGATGCGTCTATTTCGTTTATTAATATGTAGTATTCCGATATGAACTCAAAAAAATCGATGTTGTTAATTGTCGCACTAGCTGTTCTAGGTGGCATTGTTTTCTCTCAGGTAGATATATCGCCTGCAATTACCTTTATCCTTGGTGTCTTGGCTTCCGCTTTTGTTGTTAACTTTTCAAGCACCGACTCAAAATCAGATTCAGAACCTAAGGCATCAACAAAAACACTTTATGTAGGTAACCTTCCATACAAAGCGAATGAGTCACACGTACGTGAATTATTCTCAGAGTATGGTGAAGTCTTTGCAGTACGCTTAATGAAAGACAAACGTACTGGTAAAAGAAGAGGCTTTGGATTTGTCGTAATGGCTAGCAATGATGTGAATCATGCTATTTCAGAACTTAACGATAAAGATTACATGCAACGAACTTTAAAAGTGCGAGTTGCAAATGATCCTAAACATCCAGAAACGGACGAAGCTGAACTGAGCTAAATCCTAACTGCTTTAACATGCTATTTAGTGCACTTTCTTTCTTAGGAAGTGCACTACAAAAAACCTCACGCACTCCCCCTTCTTTATTAATGCTTTCCAAACCCAACAAATCTTGAACCCGCTTAGCTATCGCTTTACCAGAATCTATCAGCACTACGCTTTCACCTAATACTTGTTGAATCTCTGATTTGATCAGAGGGAAATGAGTGCATCCTAATACCGCTACATCAACCATGTTGATCATCGGTTGAAGAATTTGATGCAGCTCTTCAAGGTTAATCGCCTCGCCTCTGAGTTTCTCCTCAGCCATATCCACCAGCCGAGTAGAACCTAAAAGTTCGACTCTTTTATTACTTGAGAAGTTTTTGATGAGCTCGTGTGTGTATTCACGAGTAATCGTTGCGGGAGTAGCAATGAGACCCACGGCTTTATTGGCAAGTAGGGATGCAGGCTTGATTGCCGGAACAACGCCAACAATTGGGATTTGATTATTAGCGCGGAGTGTAGGCAATACAATCGTACTTGCGGTATTACAGGCTATTACTACGATATCAATAGCGTGGCTTGCCACAAAACTGGCGACGATGCTTTGGACTCTGCGAACAAGGACTTGTTGATTGAGTTCACCGTATGGGTAAGCCTCGTTATCGAATACATAAGTATAGTTATGATTCGGTAGTAACTGGCTTATCTCTTTATATACAGATAGGCCACCCACTCCAGAATCAAAGACCAGTATATTTTTTTGCAGACTATCCGACACAACGATTACCTATAATAAGTTTCGCTGCAATGATACTCCTTCGCTTAGTTTTCGCCAATCCTCACTCTATATAATGCAAGCTTGATAACGTTGATGAACAAAGCGATCACCCTGCTCTACATTTTCCAGCTCTATCTTAAGCTTTCCTTTAAAGCATGGCGCTGACGTTACTAAGGTATGGAACTCGCCATCTTCGCCACATGGATCGACATGACTCGGTAAACTGTCTATTAGCTCAAGCGTGTATTCTTTCCCGCAATAGCTCATGTCCAATGCATCGCTATCAACTGTGACGAGAAAGGTGTCGATTCCTCTGTCTATTATTTCACTCGCAAGTGCCTGACTGCTCTCTCCCATTAGAGGAAATACACATTCCCAACCCGCAGGTTCTATATAACTTCTTCGGTAATCAGCAATGCCATTGCAAAACATATCGCCGAATGCCACGGCATCGATAGATAAACCAGAGCCTTTAAGCGCCGTAACAATGGTACTTTGATAGATCTCATTACTAGGAAACACTTCCGGAAGTTCAATCGTGATTAATGGCAAACCGACTAATTGCGCCTGCATGGCAACAACATCAATCGGAGTCACTTGGAAAGGAACTTCATCTCCAACATATGTCGTATAGAGAGCAACAACTTCACATTCGGAGCTTTCAAGTAGACGCTCTAGCGTTAATGTCGAGTCTTTACCTGACGACCAACTTATGACGACTTTCTTTTTCATTCATATACCCAATAAGAAAAAACCGCCCTGAGGCGGTTTAGGTGTAAATTAGAATTGGTAAGAAGCTGATACGAAGTACTCACGACCAGGTGTCGCGTAACCGCTATACATTTCATAGTCTTTATCGAATGCGTTACTCAGTTTTCCTTTCACCTTTAGATCTGCCGAAACTGCGTACTCAGCAGTAAAGTTCCAAAGGCTGTAACTTGCCAATCGCGTCGTCCCGTTAAAGCGTTCGCCTTGATAAAGGTACTGAGAGCCTAAGATCCAATCACCAAATTCAGCAAAAGCGTTCCACTTAGCACCTTGTTTGGAACGGTATGCTAATTGTTGTTCTTTACCATTAGATTTATCTACTGGATCTTTCCAGTCTAAGTAGAACTGATGTGTAACAATTGAGGTGTCAAAACCTAAGCCCAGTTCAACTCCTTTTATTTCAGCCTCTCCAATATTAGTCATACCTGAGCCTTGCCACATCAACATGTTATCAATCTTGTTGATGAAACCAGTAATCGACCAATCTAAATAAGAATGTGAACCTTCTAGCGTTAGCTCTGTGTTTTGAGAATCTTCTGCTTTTAGATTAGGAGCTTCGTAACCCGGGTAATATAAGTCTAAAAAAGTAGGTGCTCTGAAGGCTGTACCATGGCTTGCTTTAATCTCATAGTTATCAAGGAACGTCCAACCCGCCGCAGCTTGCCACGTGGTGTTGTTTCCATATTGGCTGTTCTCATCATTTCGAGCACTTGCTTCAAGTGTCCAGCTATCTATGGTGTATTGACTAATAACACTTACACCATAGTTTTCACGAGGGTTTTCTTCAGGTTTGTAGTAACTAGAGCCTGTATATCCTTCATCTAACTCTTCACGTCGATAATCTAAACCACCACCCAAAGCCAACTGCTCGTTTACTCGGTATGAATTCAACCAAGCAGCATTGATTTGGTTAATCGATGTGATACCGCCACTCTTCTTACTCTTACCTACAATATAATCGTAGTTGTCTTGCTCTGCATAAGTAAGATCTAAGGTTGAAGTGAGGTTATCTTCGTTATAAGCCAAGTTTGTATTGATTGAGCGAAATTCAGTTCGGCCAACTTTTTCTTCATGTCGAGCAGGCCCCCAAGGAGAAGCGGTCGAACTATTGTCGTACTCACCTTCATTGTCGTAAGCCACAACATTAACAAAAGCATTAACGGTCTTAGTTAGCTGATTTTGGTAGCCGATATTTACATTGTATGACTCAAAACCGTGTTCATCACCATCATTGATACCCTCAATCGGCTTAACATTAAACCCATCATCTTTTTCATAACCAACAACAGCTTTAATATGTTGGCTTTCATCAATCTTATGCAGAGCAGCTAAAGAGGTTACATAATGATTGTTTGTACCATACCCGCCATACACTTTAACGGCATTTTCATTCACATCGGCTCTGGTAATAATATTGATCACACCAGAAATCGCTTCTGAACCATAGATCGAGGCACGAGCACCACGAATGAATTCAATTCTTTCAATTGAGTTAACTGGCAAAGAATTAAAATCAACACCACCCATCATAGCTCTTGGTAAGCGGGTACCATCCATTAGAACTAGTACTTGAGAAGAACTACCTCCTCGCACATAGAACGAGGCTGTTTGCCCACGACCACCATATTGAGCAACTTCAACGCTTGGCAACGTTCGAAAAACTTCAATAAGACTATTTGCTTGAAGTTTTGAAATATCTTCTTTGGTAACGACAACAGTTTGAGCTAATACAGCACCGTCAACTTGCTCAAAACGGTTAGCCGTAACCACCATGGTTTCGTCAGTAGATGCTTCTTGGGCGTGTAAATTGGAGATAGGTGAAAGCAGCGATGCTACAGCAACCGCTAAAAGGGATTTGTTCATGTTGTGATCCTAAATCGCGTAAATTCCTACCAAACCACATTGTATGGTTTAGCTACTGGCAGGTATTCGGACTCAAGAGCACAACCTTATGGTTTACCTCATATTCGACTTCCCACAAAAAGCTATTTGCAGTGTCTTGTGAATATTCGTTCTCTTTTACCGCTGCGCGTCAGTTCTGGATTCACACCAGATTCCCTCTTCAGCCATCTATACATCCAAATGGCACCAGCTTGCGGGAGATAGTATTAACCTATGAATCATTTGTCTAGTCTAAGATAGTTATAAGCTATAGTTTTCATGCTCGATTTACATTGAATAGCTCTCAACACTGGACAAGCGCCTGTGATTGAATAAAATCTGCGCTCTTGATTTAAAAGCACGACAGCAAAAAGGCATAACAATGGCGAATTTAGATGTAAACCCGCAACGCTACCAAGAACAACTAGCAGAAAAGACTGAGCGTCTTACTGAGATGTTCTCACAATACGATGTGCCTGAGTTGGAAGTGTATGAATCTCCAGAACAACACTACCGCATGCGTGCTGAATTTCGCGTGTGGCATGAAGGTGACGATATGTATTACGTCATGTTCAATCAAGAGACCAAAGAAAAATACCGTGTAGACCAGTTTCCAGCAGCAAGCCGTCTTATCAACGACTTAATGCCTCTATTAACAGATGCAATGAAAGAGAACCACTCTCTACGCCACAAGCTATTCCAAGTGGATTTTCTTTCTACGTTGAGTGGTGAGATTTTGGTATCACTGCTTTACCACCGTCAATTGGGTGAGCAATGGATTCAAGATGCTAAAGCACTGAAACAGCAATTGAATGATGAAGGTTTTAACCTAAACCTGATTGGCCGTGCGCGTAAGATGAAAATCGTCCTTGATCGCGAATACGTCATTGAAAAGCTAGATGTGAATGGTGACAGCTACATCTACCAACAAGTAGAGAACAGCTTTACTCAACCAAACGGTAAAGTAGCAGAGAAAATGCTTGAGTGGGCTGTCGACTGTACTCAAGACAGCAAAGGTGACTTGCTAGAACTTTACTGTGGTAACGGTAACTTCTCATTAGCGCTGGCACAAAACTTTGAGCGTGTACTAGCAACTGAGTTAGCGAAGCCATCTGTTGAATCTGCTCAATACAACATTGCGGCGAACAAGATTGATAATGTTCAGATTATTCGTATGTCTGCGGAAGACTTTACCGTAGCAATGGAAGGTAAGCGTGAATTCCGCCGTCTGCAACAAGCAAACATCGATCTGAAGAGCTACAACTGCAACACTATCTTTGTTGATCCACCGCGTTCAGGCATGGACGTTGATACTTGTAAGATGGTTCAAGGCTACGAGCGCATCATGTACATCTCTTGTAACCCTGAGACATTGAAAGAGAACCTAGACATTCTAAGCGAAACACACGACATCACTCGTTTTGCTCTATTTGACCAGTTCCCTTATACGCACCACATGGAAGCCGGTGTATTCCTAGAGCGTAAAGCATAAATCTCGCTCTCTAGGTCGCACAGCAGATACAAAAAAACGAGCCAATTGGCTCGTTTTTTTATTTATACGTTGGTTTAAGCGGTTTTACCGATAAAACCTAGCTTCTTACCTACCCAAGCGAGCAGTAACATAGCGACAATAATCGCAAAGAAGTTTGAACCTGCATCAGGGTGTTGTGCTTTCACAAAAGCCGAGTGGCCAAATGCACCTACAAAGAAACAAGCTAAACCCACTAACGGAATATCTTCAGATACTGGATTAGTTAGGTATTCTTGGTAAAGCGCTTGTACAGCCAAAACTAAAGCAATCAGCGGGAAAATAGAGAAGCCCACTTCGCTCATTGTTACCCAAGATAACAATGCATCACCACACACACCTGCAACAACAGCAAGTACGAGTGTCTTTCTTTCAGAACCACGGTTTACAGTATTATTTTCATTCGACATTATTCAATCCCGCCTTTTAATCGGTTACGTTCACGTTCTTTACGATACCAAAAAGCCCCTTTGGCCATCATTCGCAATTGCATGATCAAGCGATCAGCCAGTTCATCTCGCTGACGTCGATCTAAATCTAATGCTTCTGCCCCTGAGTTAAAGACTAAGATGACGGAGGCTTCAGCTTGAGTAAAAGCTTCATCTCGTGTCATGCCAGTCGTTATCAAATATTCGGTTAACTCAGCAGAGAAGTGCTGTATCTCACGAGCTACCGCTGCACGAAACTCAAATGAAGTTCCGGAGCGCTCTCGCAATAACAGTCTGAATACGTTTGGGCTGCTTTCAATGAATTCCATAAAGGTTTCAACCGATGTGCGAATCACACTGCCTTCTTTTACTATGCGTTGCCTAGCTTGTCGCATTAGCTGGCGCAATAGTAAGCCACCTTCATCAACCATAGTTAAGCCAAGCTCATCCATGTCTTTGAAATGACGATAAAAGGAAGTCGGTGCTATTCCAGCCTCACGAGCGACTTCTCTCAAGCTTAGATTGGAAAAACTACGATCAGCACTGAGTTGGCTAAATGCCGCATCGATTAAGCTACGACGAGTTTTTTCTTTTTGCTGTGCGCGAATGCCCATTGGTTTCATACTTTATCAACATCTTCTTTTACAGCCTAAACAGGCATGTCTAATACTCTCTTCAATATAACGCGAATCACTTATTTATATAAGGCACTCTGGTTATATAAGACACTCAACATACCTCTTTGTTCACGTACCGAAGTAAATACGTTCGAATAAAAAATTTCAATCTCCACACTGTCATTTGGAGACATACGACATACCAAATATTATTTTTTCGATAACACTGCGTGATCCCACCGACTCTCTGATGTCCTTTTCATGTACCCAAGAACAGAATCAGTTAAAATCTCGCTAAAGCAATGTTAATCAAATATAACAAGGAAGATATCTATGCCACACTCCAACCACTTTGATGTAATCGTAATTGGTAGTGGCCCCGGAGGCGAAGGGGCAGCGATGGGATTAACCAAAGCCGGGTTGAACGTTGCAATCATTGAAAAAGAGAGCAGCGTTGGTGGTGGTTGTACTCACTGGGGAACCATTCCTTCAAAAGCACTGCGTCATGCCGTGAGTCGTATTATTGAATTCAACAGCAACCCGCTGTTTTGTCAGAACAACAAAAGCATTCACTCAACCTTCTCCAACATACTGGGTCATGCTAAATCAGTCATCGATAAGCAAACTCGACTGCGCCAAGGTTTCTACGATCGCAACCAATGCACACTGGTATTTGGTACTGCGCGTTTTATCGATACCAACACCATCTCGGTTTTACAAAGCGATGGTACTGAAGAACATTACAGTGCAGACAAGTTTGTTATTGCGACAGGTTCACGTCCTTACCAGCCAGATAACGTCGACTTCCTACACGAACGTATCTACGACAGCGATTCTATTCTTTCTCTTAAACACGACCCTCAACACATCATCATTTATGGTGCCGGCGTTATCGGTTGTGAGTACGCGTCGATTTTCCGCGGCTTAGGCGTAAAAACCGATCTCATCAATACTCGAGACCGCTTACTGTCATTCCTAGACAATGAAACTTCAGATGCGCTTTCTTACCACTTCTGGAACAGTGGTGTCGTAATTCGTAACGATGAAACCTTTGAGAAAATTGAAGGTACTGATGACGGTGTAATCATTCACTTAGAGTCTGGTAAGAAAATGCGTGCTGATTGCCTACTGTATGCCAATGGCCGAACAGGTAACACAGACAAGCTCAACCTTGGTGCCGTCGGCTTAGATGCGGACTCTCGTGGACAAGTATCAGTCAACAGCAACTACCAAACCAGTATTAGCCACGTTTATGCCGTGGGTGATGTGATTGGCTACCCTAGCCTAGCAAGTGCTGCCTATGACCAAGGTCGTTTCGTGGCTCAAGCAATAGTGAAAGGCGAAGCGGAAGGCCACCTGATTGAAGACATTCCAACGGGCATCTACACCATTCCTGAGATCAGCTCTGTAGGTAAAACAGAACAAGAGCTTACCGCGGCTAAAGTACCTTATGAAGTGGGACGATCTTCATTCAAGCACTTAGCTCGCGCTCAAATCGCAGGTAAAGATATTGGTAGCTTGAAGATACTTTTCCATCGTGAAACTAAAGAGATTTTAGGTATCCACGTGTTTGGTGAGCGTGCCGCTGAAATCATTCATATCGGACAAGCGATTATGGAACAAAAAGGCGAAGCCAACACCATCGAGTACTTTGTGAATACCACCTTTAACTATCCGACGATGGCCGAAGCTTATCGCGTCGCAGCGCTTAACGGACTTAACCGTTTGTTCTAAACAAAGAACAATAGGACTATTTGACCACCTATAGGCCAAATACATAAACAGCAAGCCATGAGCTTGCTGTTTTTATTTAAATCACTGAATTACATGGCTATGTGAGCAATTAGATCATGATGTTCTAAATACCCTTTTACCTGCACAGCTTCTATTTATCGCTCCCTGAACTAAGCTATCTAAGCTAAGCGAGAAACTCTCCATTCTTCCACTGAGAAATAAATAAAACACCAAGACCAATCCCTCGCATCGCCATAAAGCTCAACATTGCTAGCCACAGCGCATGGTTTTCTAAACCTGATGCTAAGTAGAAAATCGCAAAGAAACTGCAGGTCGCAACAAACATACTGTTACGCATATCTTTGCCTTTAGTTGCGCCCACGAAGATACCGTCCAACAAGAAGCACCACATAGAAACAAGCGGCATCGCAATCAACCACGGTAAATAAACTTCAGCCTGAGTCTTAACTGCTGGGATTGTGGTGATCATATTAATCAAGCTAGACCCAGCAATCGCGAACACTATGGTCAGTACCAAACAAATATTGAAGCTCCAGAAGAAAGTACCGATCAATGACTGATTTAACTCTTCTTTGTCTTTCGCGCCTATCGCCTTACCTACCATCGCTTCCATTGCATAGGCAAAACCATCCATCCCATAAGAGATGATCATCAAGAAACTCATGAGTACCGCATTGGCTGCCACCACATCATCACCAAAGCTTGCACCTTGGAAAGTCATAAAAGTGAAAGTGGCTTGCAGACATAATGAACGAAGAAAGATATCGCGATTCAGCTTTACGAAGCGACTCAAGCCTTGGCTGGTTTTCTTAAGCAGCTCCCATGGGGATGGCAGTTGCCTCTTCATCCAGATTCGATAAACACAAATTAAGCCAAACGTTAGACCCGCATAATCCGCTATCACTGATGCCAACGCAGCGCCTTCAACTTGCCAGCCGAGGCCAATCACAAATACGATATCTAAAACGATGTTGGTGATATTAGTAATGATCACCATCCACATGGGTGCTTTGGCATTTTGGGTTCCGAGTAACCAACCTAACAGCACAAAGTTAGTCAACGCAGCAGGCGCACTCCATGCTCGGATGGAGAAATATTGCTGACCATAGTGCTTCACTTGGTCACTGGCACTACTCAGAGAGAAAACCGCATCCGCAACGAAGCTGTGCAATAGCAAAAAGACACCAGCAAACCCTAAGGCCATGGTCACGCCTTGCACAAAGACTAAACCAAGTTGCTTACCATCGTTCGCCCCATAAGATTGCGCAGCCAGTCCAGTCGTCGACATTCGTAGGAAACCAAGCAACCAAAAGGTCACGCTGATCATAGTCCCACCCAAAGCGACACCACCTAAATACCAAGAATGCTCTAAGTGACCGATAACCGCAGCATCGACTAAACCCAGTAGAGGAACCGTAATATTGGAAAGAACCATCGGGATCGCGAGCAACAGCACTTTCTTGTGCATCGCTTGATTGGATAGCGTTTGAAAAATAGTTTGGGGATTAAATAGCTTCACGATCACCTCTTTGATTAGAGGCGATAGTTTAACCTAGTGAGTGTGCTTTCACTATGTTGTGTACTTTGTATATTGGTTAGCTTTTACCAAACTATCTGTTGATAGAAGAAGCTAGCGCTACCACTTAACGAGTACTAATTGAGGCGTTAAACGCTTTTTAAGCTGAGAAATTTTACACAACAATCGCTGCCACAACTTCCAACGGTTACATTGCTGCTCTAATGGTGAAAATGACTTAACCCATTGCGCCCATGGCAACCAATTAAGAACACTGTCTATTGGTGAAGACAACCCGTGGGCATACTCACCAGATCCTAGCTTCTGCCCCAGCGTACTTGAGCTCTTATCTCCGGCCAATACTAAGCAGGCGTGGGCATGAGTAAAATAACGACTGAGAGACTGAATAAAATGTGCCGTCTGCTGTTCGTTGCAATCAAGCAGAGCATGTTCACACACCACCATCACTGAGGCTTGCTCTGGAATGTTCAATTCATCGAGCCACGTAAGATCGTCAACCGAGCCACATTCCAAACGATAGCGTTCATTTTTGTGGAACAAGCGTTGGCGCCAAACTAAGTTCTCTGTGACATCCAATTCAACCCAATGACAACGGCCATTATCTAAACGGTAGAAACGCGTATCAAGCCCGGCACCAACATTAATGATCCAAGCATCTGGGTTATGAGATAAAAACTGCTGTACCTGAGAATCGCAAAGCTGAGTCAATGTTGCGTAGAGAAGTTGCTGTTGGTCGAGTTCACCGGTAAGACATTCAGGCGCTAGTTGGCAACGCTTGCAGGCTTGAGCTGCAATAGGGTCATAAACTAAGCCATCATCGGCAAGACTTTCGCGACTGCGAAACCAAAGGTGTTGAACAAGATTGGTCGGAACTTGAAATTCTTGATGTGCAGACCCTCGATCAGAAGAAGCCTTTTGATCAGAGGAGCGCGGCTTACGAACAAGCGGCTTCATTTGAGGTTTGGTTGGGTTTGGCATCATCATCTTCCTTGTATCTCGACAAAGAAGATGATAATGAATATCAATTACAATAACAAGTTATTGAGAATAAATATCAATAAGCTGCTTGTAATGACTACATCCAGTCCGTGTTACGAATAATACCAACCGCAAGCCCTTCAATAGACAAGTGTTGGGATTCTAAGTCCACGTGAATTGGAGAAAACTCTTCATTTTCAGCATGTAACAGAACGGTAGAACCTTTGCGCTCTAGGCGTTTTACTGTTACATCATCGTCAACACGAGCAACGACAACTTGTCCATCACGCACATCTTGTGTTTTATGCACGGCCAGTAAATCGCCATCCATAATACCGATGTCTTTCATACTTTCGCCATTTACGCGAAGTAAGAAGTCAGCTTGTGGCTTAAACATACCTGGGTCAACTTGGTAATGCATTTCTACATGCTCTTGAGCCAAAATAGGCTCGCCAGCAGCAACCTGACCGATTAATGGTAAACCTTGCTCTTCGTTCGCTGCATCTTCAAGCAAAATACGAATACCGCGAGACGCACCCGGGATAATCTCAATCGCTTCTTTACGAGCAAGAGCTTTCAAATGTTCTTCTGCTGCATTAGCAGAACGGAAGCCTAGTTCACGTGCAATTTCTGCGCGTGTCGGTGGCATACCGAAATCGTCAATCTTACTTTTGATAAGATCGAAAACTTGTTGTTGGCGGGGCGTTAACGGCTTCATGATTCACCTGTCTTTTTATACAGTTGACTGTGAGTATATCCAGTAACCGAACAAAAGCAAAGCAATTGGTTGTTTTTAGTTCATTTTTCAAAAATCACAAAAATAAAATGTCTAGCCAAACATAACCCGCCAAACCTAAACAGACAAAAACTGCAGCAGAACCGGCATCTTTAGCCATGCCCGCTAGCTCATGATGTTCACTGCCAATCCGATCAACGACCGCTTCAATCGCCGTATTGATCAACTCGACCACGACCACTAATACAACAGCAGCAATCATTAAGATGCGCTCTACCTGGCTCACATCTAAGTAGAACGCCAGTGGGATTAACACCGCTGCCATAAATACTTCTTGGCGAAATGCCGCCTCGTTTTTAAATGAGCTAGTGATGCCTTGCCATGAAAAGCCTGCTGCTTTCACTATGCGTTTGAATCCGGTGTTTGATTTTTTGCTCATTTTTAACCCTATACTCAATCAGTCGATGAATGATTTTAAACAAACTTAACGGCAATATGACTATTTCCATTAAAAGGTTAGACCAGTTTCTGGTATTCTTGCATCGATTAAATTTACGCCTAGGCTTATCCCTATTTCACTCACAGGATTTATCCTTTCATCATAGAAATAGAGATACGCTTAAGCACATTGAAATAACTATTGAGGCAGTGAACCTATATGTCTTCTGGACAATCTTTTTCACGTTCATTAATGAAGCTACCTTTATCCGTTTTGGTAAAGGGCACATCAATACCTTCGAATCCGGTTGAGGATTTGAACATTGATTTAGGCAAACCGATTGTATACGCCTTACCATTTCGCTCAAGTGTCGACCTACTTACGCTGCAAAAGCATGCGCTGGAATTGGGCTTACCCGATCCTTTTAGCAAGCTTGAAATAAACGGTAAATCACTGCAACGCTTCGTGTTCATCTCTTCACGCAAAACACTGCTGCAAGATGATGACTATGTACCAAGCTCTTCAATTGAAGTTTTCTCTGAGCTGCTTTCACTGCATGCTGAAGACTCAGAGCTTGATGTTCAAGTTATCCCAGCAACTGTCTTGTGGGGACGTAAACCAGGTAAAGAGAATAACCAGAAACCTTACCTACAAGCAATGAACGGCTTAGAAAAATCAAAAGCTGTATTGCTGGCTGGTCGTGACTGTCTGGTTCGCTTTAGTCCGGTTGTCTCTCTACGCTACATGGCCAACTCTCACGGCACTGATAGCACTATCGCGCACAAGCTTGCTCGCGTGGCGCGCATTCACTTCTCTCGTCAAAAGCTTGCAGCATCAGGTCCTAACCTGCCAAGCCGCCAAGCTCTGTTCGACCGCCTGCTAAAGTCAGAAGCTATCAAAAAGGCGATAGAAGACGAAGCTGAAGCAAAAAATATTTCCATAGAGAAAGCGAGCAAAGAAGCTCAGGACATCATGGATGAGATCGCAGCTAACTTCTCTTACTCGCTGATTAAACGCGGTGAGAAGATTCTTGGTTGGTTGTGGAATAAGTTGTACCAAGGCCTGCATATTAGCAACGCTTCAACGGTTCGTAAGCTAGCTCAAGACGGCCACGAGATTGTTTACGTGCCTTGTCACCGCAGCCACATGGATTACTTACTGCTTTCTTATGTGCTTTATCATGAAGGCATGGTGCCTCCGCACATCGCTGCGGGTATTAACCTGAACTTCTTCCCTGCCGGTCCTATTTTCCGTCACGGTGGTGCGTTCTTTATTCGTCGTAGCTTCAAAGGCAACAAGCTTTACTCAACGATTTTCCGTGAATACCTAGCCGAACTGTTCGCTAAAGGTTACTCGGTAGAGTACTTCAGTGAAGGTGGTCGTTCTCGTACGGGTCGTCTACTGCAAGCGAAAACGGGCATGCTAGCGATGACCATTCAAGCCATGCTGCGCGGTATGAACCGTCCTGTTACTTTGGTTCCTGTGTACATCGGTTATGAACACGTAATGGAAGTGGCGACTTACGCCAAGGAACTTCGTGGTAAACGCAAAGAGAAAGAGAATGCGAGCCTTGTGATTCGTACTCTACGTAAGCTGCGCAACTTTGGTAAAGGTTATGTGAACTTCGGTGAGCCGATACAACTTAACCAATACCTGAACGAGCACGCACCGGAGTGGACTAAAGACATCGATCCAATGGGCACCAGCAAACCACAATGGATGAATCCTGTGGTTAACGATCTGGCGACTAAGATGATGACGCACATTAACGATGCAGCAGCGACGAATGCACTGACACTCTGTGCGACCGCGCTACTCGCTTCTCGACAGCGTGCATTGTCTCGTGATTCTCTGGTTTCTCAAATCAACTGCTACCTGTCTCTGCTTAAGAACGTACCCTATTCGGATACATTCACTGTGCCTAAAGACAGCGCTGAAGACTTAGTCAAACACGCAGAGTCATTGAACAAGTTCTTGATTGAATCAGACACGATGGGCGACATCATTTCACTTGATCGTCACCAATCCATTCTGATGACTTACTATCGTAATAACATCATCCACTTGTTTGCACTGCCATCACTGATTGCTCAGATGACAATTCGCCAACGTGGTATCTCAATTGCGACCATTCAGAAGAATGTTGCTGCGATCTACCCGTTCTTGAAGAAAGAACTGTTCTTAAGCTATGACGAAGATCAGCTTGAAGACGTGGTTGCGAACATCATCAATGAGCTAGTCAGCCAAGGTATGATTGTCGTTTCTGACGGTGAAGTAACGATCAACCAATCAAACAGCCAAGCACTGATGCTGTTAGGTCGCACGATTTCAGAGACTTTACAACGTTACTCAATTGCGCTGAATCTGTTGGCAGAAAACCCTGATCTTGATAAATCTGATCTTGAGCAGAAGAGCCAAGACATCGCGCAACGACTAGGTCGTTTGCACGGTATCAATGCGCCAGAGTTCTTCGACAAAGGTGTATTCGCATCGATGTTTGCGACACTGAAACAGCAGCAATATCTTGATAACGATGGTAACTGTGATTTAGAAAAGACTCAGCAGTTCGCTAAGCTTCTTTACTCGATGCTTTACCCAGAAGTGCGTCTGACTATTCAAGAAAGTATTCACCAAGCAGAGTAACCTCTTGGTATACCGTGAATCTCTGTTCAAGGTTTGATTGACCACGATCGAAAAAGGCACCCAATGGGTGCCTTTTATTTGGAACGGATTCAATGACCAAAACTTACCAGAAAGTAATGAATAAACCTGCTGTCACTGCCATTCCAACATAGTTGTTGTTTAGGAAAGCTTGGAAACATAAGTCTCGGTCACGATGACGCATCAAATGTTGTTGATACACAAACAAGCTACCTGCCACCAACAATGCCCAATAGAAGGTATCACCCAGCTGGTAATGCATACCTAGCGCAATCAACATCGCCAGTGTCACTAATTGTAAGAAGCCAACGATAAGCTTGTCGAAGCGGCCAAATAAAATAGCGGTCGATTTGATGCCAATTTTAAGGTCGTCATCTCGATCCACCATCGCATATTGCGTGTCGTAGGCTATCGTCCAAAGCGCATTAATCACGAAAATAAACCACACTACATTTGGCAGTTCATTGGTTTGAGCAGCCCACGCCATTGGAATCGCCCAACTAAAAGCTAACCCAAGAAACAGTTGTGGGAGATGTGTAAAACGCTTCATGAAAGGATAGATAAAGGCTAAGCCAACACCGATAACAGAAAGCTTAATCGTCAGCGGATTCATGGTTAACACCAACAAGAATGAAACCACCGCCAAGACTAAGAAGAGTAATATCGCTTCTTTACTGGAAACTAAACCTGAAGGTAATGGGCGCTGCTTAGTGCGTTTTACATGACCATCGACTTTGCGATCGGCAAAGTCATTGATCACACAGCCTGCCGAACGCATCAACACGACGCCAAGTACGAAAACAACCAAGACATCAAAATCTGGCATGCCTTGCGCAGCAATAATCAGAGACCATAAGGTCGGCCAAAGGAGTAATAAGGTACCAATTGGGCGATTCATTCGCGTTAACTGCCAATACGCTTTCGCTTTGGTGGCCAGCATTTACACATTCTCCTTAGAGTAAATTGGGGCTGTGGGTAAAAACAACTCTGCCACAAGCATTGGCTTATGGTTCATCCATAATCGAGAGCGGCGAGCGAGCAATCGCTCATCGCCTGCAATAACCCATCCGACTTGCAGCGCATCTCGCTTCACGTTCTCCGCGCTGAAAACCGTTAAACCAAGCGGGACATTACCTTGTTGAGAAAGGTCAGAATGCTGATCGTCTAGCGTGACTCTGGGAATTAGGGTACGACCTAACACCCACGGGGTATCATCACCTTTTAAAATCACTTTACGCAATAAGCAATCAAACGATGATAAAAGATGTTCCTCGTCTTGTTGTAGCCTTGAGCGTTCTACAACTTGGTTATGAAGCAACTCAACAGACAGGTGCTGACAGCTCTTGCCCAACTTACGGGAAAGAGAACCTTGCTCCATCAGCCACTCTTTGGTGGTTTCATTAGGAAAATCAAATGTTTCTGTACTTTGCCAATCTACATTCATTAACGAATTAAGATACAGCGATATTGGCTGATTCATACTAGTATTCAATAGGTGACTTTACACGTACAATAAAGCTTCAACTTTCGAACAAAATTAAAGCGTTCTTCGAATTGTAAACGTATTTAGATTTAGACCGCTCATTGTAACAAGACTAATGCGTTTCGAATATCGCGAATAAACTAAAGAAAAGTCACAAATATGCACAAACGTTATGTAGCCCAAATATTTCTTGCGATTAGCCTTCTTTTTTCAGCATCAAGTTTTGCAGAGGAAGAGTCTGGGCCTAAACTCGCCTACTTCACACTAGAGCCAGACCTCACTACCAATTTTTACACTAAAGGTAAAAATCTCGGCTACATTCAGGTACGTCTCGACATCATGGTAGCAAATAGTGATGACCTAGCGGCCATTGAACATCACCAGCCTTTGATTCGTGATGCGGTGATTGAATTACTTGGTAAACAAAACGAAGAAACCATTAAATCTTTGTCTGGTCGTGAAGATTTAAGAAAAAGCCTAGTTGAGCACCTCAACAAGATTCTACTTCCGGAAACAGGCAAAACGATCATTGCTGACTTACTGTTTACTAAATACCTCTACCAGTAACAGTCATTACTACTAGATTCCCAATAAAAAAGCGGCCATTGGCCGCTTTTTTGTTTTTATCGTTTCTCTATCAATGAGAGATCATCATTTAACTTCTTGCTGAGCTCGGCGCTTTCATTGCATCAATAAAACCAATGATCACACCAGCCGCTAAACCAGCTAGATGTGCAGTATTGGCGATGGCCATGAACGGCTGCATATAACCTAAGACTAACCACACCAACATAAAGCCGACGATTTGTCTTGGAATACCTAAGCCAAGCTGAGGTGCTTTTGCACCCACTACCCACAAATAACCGACCAACGCATACACCACGCCAGAAAGACCACCAAAGTTTGCTCCCTCAACCCAGTATTGTCCGGCTCCTGAAAGTGCAGAAGACACAGCAAAGATCTGAAGCAGTTTGAGACCGCCTAACTTTTTCTCTATATCTCCGCCCAGTTGCCACCACCACAAGATATTGAACGCGATGTGCATAACAGAGAAATGCAAAACAGCGTGACTTAACCAGCGCCAAAGCTGCCACTGTTGTCCATCAACCGCAGGAAAATGTAAGGCGTTAAAAATAGCCTGACCAAAACCTATCTGCTGCAGAGCAAAAATAACGACACATACCAGCATGATACTGAGTGTCACAGGGCCTGCTTTTGCTTTTATCATGCCCATGAAGCTCGGGGTGTGATAATGAAAGTTGCTCTTTCTGGTTTCTGCCATATCCCAAGACGCCGCTTGGTAGCGTTTATGGTTTGGCTCAGACAGGAAACGATTGAGCTCTGATTCCGTCTCGACCTGATACTGACCATCCGTCAGCCAAAGAGCAAAACGCCCCTCACCTTCAGGAGACATTTGAATAGGGATCTGGCGAGAAGCCATGTAATCAATAAATGCTTGAGCAAGACGCGGGTTGTCTAACACCATCAGTCTAATCATTATCACTTCCTATTCATTCTACTGAGAAACGTTTAACGCAACTAACCAGCGTTCACTGGAAGTTCTGCGCGATGCCAGGCTTCAAACCCACCATCAACACTATATACCTCTTCAAAGCCTTGGTTCACTAAATATTGTGCAGCGCCTTGGCTACTGATGCCGTGATAGCACATCACCAAAATAGGCTGTTCAAACTCAACTTCATCCATGAACGACACCATCGTATCGTTCGTTAGGTGATAAGCGGTTTTAGAGTGAGCGACCGCAAAAGACTGCGGATCGCGGATATCGACAAGTCGAGCTTCACCTTGCTCTATAAGGGCTTGAGCACCTTTAACATCGATATGTTTAAACTGGTCCATGACTTTCTCTTTTATGCTGATTTACTTTGCTGCCATTGTAACCTATCCCAAGGCTAACAATCACATCCACTTAATAAGGTTATCCACCAGCGATCACTTTTACACCGATTGTGGATAAACCTGTGAATTGCGTGAATAAAGTGGTTTTTGGAAAATGGATCCACAACATATAGTAATGATCCTGATCTAACTGTGGGTTACTTAAAACATATCCCCACACCAAAAACCCTTCCAAAGCCTTACTACACCCTGCTTTTAGACAGCTGACGAATAAACTTCTCACAGAGTTATCCACAAAATCGCAATGCAAATATCGATCGCAAAAGTTGAGAATTCGATCCAAAACAAAAAGGCCGAGATCTCTCGATCTCGGCCTTTTCAAATTCTAACTTTTTATGCTGCTGTTAGTTTAGTGCTTAGAAGTCGCCAACGGCTTGTTTCAACTTCTTCATGGCATTCTTCTCTAACTGACGTACACGCTCAGCTGAGATGCTGTAGGTATCCGCTAAGTCTTGAAGGGTCGACTTGTTATCATCCAACCAACGTGAGCGCACAATGTGCTGGCTGCGTTCGTCTAAGCTCTTCAAGGCGAGCCCTAAACGATTATTGGTATGAGATTCCCAGTTAGCCGCTTCAACCGTTTCAGCAACGTCTGACGCTTTGTCTTCTAGGTAGTAAACCGGAGCCGTGTAAGCAGAACCGCCTTCGTCGTCATCCATTGGAGCTTCAAAGGTCGCATCTTGTGCCGCTAAGCGAGATTCCATTTCACGAACTTCTGAAGGCTCAACGCCCAGTTCACGCGCAACAGTCTCAACTTCACCATTATTGAACCAACCTAAACGCTTCTTAGATTTACGCAGGTTAAAGAACAGTTTGCGCTGTGCTTTGGTTGTCGCAATCTTAACGATACGCCAGTTACGCAGTACATATTCGTGAATCTCAGCTTTGATCCAGTGAACAGCAAAAGAAACCAGTCGAACACCCACTTCAGGGTTGAAGCGCTTCACCGCCTTCATTAGGCCGATGTTACCTTCTTGAACGAGATCAGCCATTGGCAGCCCGTAGCCAGAATAGCCTCTTGCAACGTGCACCACGAATCTTAGGTGTGAAAGGATCAAACCTTTCGCAGCATCGATCTCACCTTTGTAATGTAATCGCTCTGCAAGTCCACGTTCCTCTTCAGGCGTCAGCATTGGGTAGCTGTTCGCTGAGCGGATATAGCTATCTAGGCTATCTTGTGTGACTAAAGCCATTTGATACGATTGGTTTGCCATTCGGTTCCTCATCAATCTCTGATCTGGAGTAATATATCTATTAAAACCCGACAATCTTGAACCTAAAATGAACAGGATTCAAGAAGGGGGAAGTAATTATGCATAATCAATTCGTCTATACAAGGTAAAAACTGATTAAAAAGTGCCTATTTATCGTCTAAATATGACTCTATTCAACTAAACAGGTTCAATTTCTTTTAGGTGGCGCTGTGCGGAAAGCTTCGCAGCCACGCTACCTAATAGGGTTCCAACGATCAAAAGCAGTAACGATTCGTCCCAACTTAAGCCAATCAGTCTGAAGTGACTATCGTAAAGCTGAGCTAAATCATCAACAGCACTATTCAGTAAAACAGTAATCAGCGCCGTCATTACCCAAGCGCAGATAGCGCCTAACACACCAAACCACATTCCAGAATATAGGTATGGGCGTAAAATGAAGCTATCGGTAGCACCAATCAGCTTCATGGTTTGAATCTCTTCTTTATGCGCCAACACATTAAATCGTAATGTATTGCCAATAATCAAAAACACAGCGCCCAGCATAAGCACGGTTAATGTAATCACGATGACGGCCGCCAGTGCTTTGATCGCATCTAGCCTTGCAAGCCAATCTTCGTCTAAACGAACATCGGTCACGAGCTCTTGCTTCTTAACCTTGCTCGCCAATTCTTTGATTTGCGTGTCGTTGTGTACACTTGGCGTAATCACCAATACACCAGGCAACGAGTAATCATCTAAAATCGTCAGTGCATCATCAAAACCAGAGTACTTGCTCAGATCAGCAAGGCCTTGTTGTGGTGAAATGTATTCAACCAACTCAACTTGATCCCAACCTTCTATCTCATCTTTAAGCACTATCACTCTCGGCTCAGGAATTCCATCCTCGACGTAAGCACTGATTTGTGACGGACTAGTGACGTCTTTAGCTACCTCTCCAACGTTTTTACCTAATAGATATAAACAGGCAGGCATAGCCAAGGCCATAGAAATAACAGCCAGCGTCAACAGGTTGCCGATTGGGCGTTGCCACATTTGCGAAAAAGATGATTTGGCTTGTTTCCAATGAACAACAAAAAAGCCGTCACTAGCAGCACGGCTAGTGGCTCGGTTAGATTGAGGTTTTTTAATGCGCTTATTCGCGGCCATAGTCTTCAACCTCACTCAAAAAGCCTTGGTTTAATTCAAGATGACGGTATTGAGGGCGAGTGTTCACTAACCCGATATCATGCGTCGCTAGGATGATCGTAACACCCGCGCGATTGAACTCTTCAAATAAACGCAGGACACGGTTCGACAATTCAGGGTCTAGGTTACCGGTAGGCTCATCCGCTAAAAGCAGAGTTGGACGATTAACCACAGCGCGAGCAATACCCACGCGTTGCTGCTCACCACCAGAAAGCTGGCTTGGCAAACAACGAGCTTTGTCTAGTAAGCCGGTTTTATCCAACGCAGCACTAACTCGGCGCTTTATTTCATTTTCAGAAATAGATTCAATACGCATAGGCAGTGCGACGTTATCAAAGATAGAACGATCCATCAGCAGGCGATGGTCTTGAAAGACTATCCCAATATTACGGCGTAAAAAGGGAATGTCTTTGGCTGGTATACGAGTGATATCGTGGTCGTTAAACCAAACGCGGCCATCCGTTGGACGCTCAATGGCGCAAATCAACTTCAGCAAGGTACTTTTACCAGCACCGGAGTGCCCGCCTAAAAATGCCATCTCTCCACGCTTGAGGTGAAAGTCCACTTTTTGGAGTGCCTGGCGTCCGCCTCGGTAGGCTTTACTCACTTGCTGAAATTTGATCACCGAAAATTCCTCTTACGATCACTCATATCAAACTTAAAACGGTAGCAGGTTAAGGATAAACCACTTTGCTACACGAGTTACTCTTCACGACTAAATAGTGCTTCAATAAAGTCTTTCGACTCAAATGGACGTAGGTCATCAATGCCTTCGCCCACACCAATGTAACGAATTGGAATCTGGAACTGGTCAGCAATTGAGAAAATCACACCACCTTTCGCCGTACCATCGAGTTTAGTTAGCGTAATACCCGTTACCGGCGCTACTTCGCTGAATAGTTTCGCTTGGCTGATCGCATTCTGACCAGTGCCAGCATCTAACGTAAGCATGATTTCGTGCGGTGCAGAGTCATCAATCTTCTTCATTACACGAACAATCTTGCGGAGCTCTTCCATCAAGTTGCTCTTGTTCTGCAAACGACCTGCAGTGTCAGCAATCACGACATCAACACCACGCGCTTTAGCGGCTTCGATAGCATCGTAGATAACAGAAGCACTGTCTGCGCCAGTATGTTGAGCAATCACAGGAACGTCATTACGTTGTCCCCAAACTTGAAGTTGCTCTACAGCTGCTGCACGGAAGGTATCACCAGCCGCCAGCATCACTTTTTTGCCTTCGCCTTGGAATTGTTTCGCCAGCTTACCGATAGTGGTCGTCTTACCCACACCGTTCACACCCACCATTAAGATAACGTAAGGTGTTTTAGTGGTATCAACAATCAGTGGCTGTTCCACTTGGCTTAGGATTTCTGCCATCTCTTCTTTGAGCAGACCATATAGAGCTTCACCATCTTTTAGGTCATTGCGAGATGCTTTTTCTGTCAGGTTTTCAATGATCTTAACGGTAGTATTCATACCCACGTCAGCGATCAGAAGTTGCTCTTCTAACTCTTCAAACAGATCATCATCGATTTGTTTGCCTTTGAATAAGCCAAAGAAGCCAGCACCGATATTGGCTTTTGTGCGACTTAGGCTGCGCTTAAGACGCGCAAAAAAGCTTTCTGTTGGCTTTTCTTGAACTTCTTCAATCTTAGTTTGAAGAACAACAACGTCTTCCTGTTCTGCTTCTGCTTCTGCTTCTGCTTGGACAGGTTGCTGCTCTTCTTGAGTCTCTTCAAGTGCTTGATCTGATTCAGCAAGCTCAGATTCAACTGACTGAGTTTCAGTTGGCTTAGCTACTTCAGCTTCAGTCTCGACTTGTGATTCAACTTCAGTTTGCTCTTCAACGTTTTCTACGTTCGCTTCATTCTGAGTTTTTGGGCTTTGTTCTTCTTCACCAAAACCAAGCCACGATAATAATCCGCGCTTCTTTTTTTCCGTCATCAGAGGAGTTTCCTAGATCTACTAATTAACTGCATTGACTTAATGCACGTCGACTCTTTGCTATTGTTATACAATACAAGCTTGTACAAACGAATAGTAAAGAAAAATGACAAAGCAGTGATAAGTTTGCTTTTAGCTTGATACACTTTGTCATTGCAAATTTATTTAATACCCGATCCCAACTAAATTGGGCTCGGTATAGTATCACTTTATTAGCGGTCAAAAAATCTATGGTAAGACGTCGCCAGCAAAACACATCACAAAAAAAGCCATCCGGAGGCTTTGTTCGAATTATTAGTGGCTCATGGAGAGGTAGAAAACTGCCCGTACATGACTTAGAAGGCTTACGCCCGACCATTGATCGAGTAAAAGAGACTCTCTTTAACTGGGTAGCACAAGATATCCCACACTCGACCTGCTTGGATGTATTTGCCGGTTCTGGTGGCCTAGGTTTTGAAGCGGCTTCTCGCCAAGCAAAATTAGTGACGCTACTAGAAATGAATCAGAAGGCCGCTAAGCAGCTTGCTGATAATGCAAAAGAGCTCAAAGCAGACAACATCAACGTAGTGAACACCGATGCGATCTCTTTCCTCAAAAAGCCGGGTACTCCTTACGATATGGTCTTTCTTGATCCTCCATTTCGTAAAGGCTTATTAGCTGAAACTGTGGAGCTTCTTGAGAGCAATGGCTGGCTTGCCGACAATGCCATCATTTACGTTGAGACAGAAAAAGAATTACAACTCGAAGCAATGCCAGAGAACTGGGAATTGCATCGCGATAAGACCACGGGGCAGTCGAGCTACCGTCTGTTTAATCGAACCACTGAAGAATAGGAGTTATTGAATGAAGTTCTTGCTTCCATTAGCCAAAGCGGCCATCGCCTTTGTTTGGTTTATCTTAATCGCAAATATTTTCTACCCATTCCCAGGTAATGCTGCGATTGCGCTTTATATCATGACAGCATTCTTGTTCTTCATGCACGGCCTGCAGATGCTGATCTTTATCGGTGCTTTCGGCGATAAGATCGAAATGTCACGTTGGGAGAAGTGGTCAATATTGATTTTCGGAGTCTTTGCCCTACTCGATATCCGACGCAAACACATGATGTAGTCGAGCTAAAGCCTAGTGACGAGAAAAATAAATACAAAAACGCCGCTCATTTGAGCGGCGTTTTTTATTGTTCGAAAAGAAAATGCTAAGACATATAGCTTTTCACACCATCTAGGAACATTTGAGTCGACAGCATAACCAACAGTAAGCCCATTAAGCGCTCTATCGCCTTCAAGCCTCTCTCACCAAGAATACGCAGGAAGAAACCATTAAACATAAGAATGAAGAAGGTTACGCCCCATGCCAGTAAAACCGACAGAGACAACTCAAACATCTGGTCTGGGTTTTGAGTTGCCAAAAGAATCAGCGCAGCGATAACCGATGGGCCCGCAATCATTGGAATAGCCATAGGCACGATAAACGGCTCTTCACCCGCGGCTAGGCCTGTGATGCTACCTGCACTTGGGAAGATCATCTTAATCGCGATGATGAATAGAATGATGCCGCCAGAAATACTCAGAGTTTCAGGCTGAACGTGCAGGAAGTTCATGATGCTTTGGCCAGCAAACAAGAACAACAACAGAATAACCAGTGCAAACATCAGTTCGCGAACAAGAACAATACGACGACGCTTAGGATCGATATGCTTAAGGATTGAGAGCACGATTGGCAGATTACCAAGCGGGTCCATAATAAGAAACAGCATGGTTGCTGCAGATAAAATTTCCATAAGTTTGTCTCGAAAAGCGTAAGTGCGCGGAGTATAGCAGCCTCAACATTGATTTTCGAACGCAGTAATAAACGAGTTAACTTATGCTATTTAGAAGGGAATTTAACGAGAGCAAATAGAAAGGTAGAAAGGTAGAAAGGTAGAAAGGTAATTTAAAGAGTGGAACCGAAAAGATAGCATCCACTCTTCTTATCTATAAAAGCCAAAAGGCTCTAAAAACCAAATCATTGGTAATTAGTGGTTACATACACGTTCGCGATTGGTGCAAAGCTTATCATCGACAACCACAACCTTTTCCATCTTCAGGAAAAACTTAAGTAGACCATCCAAATCTAAACCACTTAGCTTACAAGTATGGAAGCGAGCTTCTGTGCCATACGTTTGAGCGAGTTCTTGTGTTAGTTCTTCGCGAGTCAGTGGCTTCTCACTAAGCAGGTTTAAAACGTTGTGTGCGTGAATTTCAGTCGTCATAACTCTATCTCATGTTTAATGAATCAAATGTAGAGTACCGATTTTCAGCAACGCTGCCTTGATGTAGCTCAGAGTTGAGGGTGCTCTATCCTAAATGGTTAGAGATGCCACGATAAGAGCATGAGCGAAGAAGTAACTGCCCGTTACCCAAAGATAAGCGCCCTTGATTGGACTACGATAACAATTTAGAGCATACGCCAGTGCAGAAAGCAGCAGCACGCTACAGCCAGCAAAACCAACCGCATGTGATAGCTGAGGCTCAAGCAACCAGAGCTCACCAGAAGCCCATGCAAGCTGAATAAGCACGATACCCATGATAACCACAGGAAAGACGAGTTTATCTAAGCGAGGCAGAAGTAAAAAGAAAGCAACGACACAAGCCGCTAACAATAACGCAAACAACCACCAAACCATCTCTCCTGAGAGTTGTAGCCAAAATGCCTTGCTATAACAGAGTTGAGCCAATAAAAAACAGACAAAATGAAGCGGTCGTTTTTGAGTCACCGTATGTAGAACATCAGCCACCGCCGAGATAGCTAAGCCAGCGACAATCCAATAAGTATATTCAGCAACGATCGATTGAGTGACCGCCACTACCGCCAACAAAACAAAGGTAAACACCTTGTACACTAAGGCCTGACCGATATGTCCATGTTTCGTCCCTGCTATCGCTCCGATACCAGATAAAGAAACCGCTAACCAACTCCACATACCAATTGCCCTATTGCTTTAAAACGTCGCCAGTCTAGGCACACGAGTGTTGATGTAAAGCCTCAGCCCCTCAAAATTGGATCTTGATTACGCTTCCACTAAAAAGAGCCTCTTTCGATTGAAGTCCTAACAATTACCGTCGTGATATTGGTTATTAGTTTAAAACTAGAGCGATTCACCGTAAAACTCATTTAAAACGACGTTACAGGACTCAGCTTTCAATTTTAGACACTTCTATATCATTGAAACCCTAATAAACCGTTAAATACCGTCAAAAACCACAACTAAAAATTAAAAACCAAACCAATAAAAAACACTAAAAACAATCACTTAAAATCAACAATTCAGAGTTAACCAGCAAATAAAAACCTCGAGCAACCCTAGGTATATAAAGTGAGTAACTTGTTTTATTTATACCTATAATTGTCAGAGTTTCCCAAACCTCGTGTCAAAACAACCACCAAAACCAAGCCAAAAACCCAGAAATAAAACCAAATCAAACCTCGCCGCCACCAACCTCTATTAATACAGTTTAACAACCTTTAACAATATAAATTACACATAACAACCATTATAAAACAGCAACTTAAATAAAATAAGAACAAACATGAATCACAACGAACAAAATAAGAACACACCAAAACACACAGTTAAACAGAGTCAAATAAGCCAAAAACTAATAGTTTTCTACTACTTTTGGAGCTTTCGAAAGTAATTCTTGATCTAAACCTATAAGTGGGCTATTCTTTAAAACATAGCGAGAGACAACCAAATTTAGGAGTAGTGTTATGATTTCATCTTCGCAAAGACAAGGACTTGTAATGATCGCGGTAGTTGTAGGTCTAATGACACTACCGATGATGTACTAAGCAAGTTACAGATAAAAAAAGGGACGCTCATAGCGTCCCTTTTTTTGTTCAATTTTTCACTTCGAAAACAGATGCAGTGTTAGCACATCCCAGTTCGCATAATAGAAACCCGCGGCAGCTAAAGTCATTGCCATCATCAGTAAGAGCGCAACTCGCCAGATAAAACGACCGCTTCGTGGAGTCAGCTCCTTCTCACAGTCGTTACACATCATGATGAACTTATGTTGATCTTCCAACTTAGCCTCATGTTCATTGACTACCTTGTTACGACACGTTGCGATATAACGCAGCTTGATTACCATATCGTGCGGTAGCCTTTCTTCGCAGCTTGTTACAAGCTCATGCAATCCTTCGCCTTCAGCGTGATATTGAAGCCTCAATAATTTCTCTATATTGCGAGTTCTTGTCACCACTTTTTCAATATCGGTCATCTTGGCCCTCCCACTCCACACTATAATTCTAGTCGAGCATTTCCTTATTTTTATACTAAATCATTGCTATTTACATAAGAAAGAGACAATAAATAACAATGCTTTATCCCAAAATTGCCATTAAATGTGATATCAGCCGAAAAATAATCAGCTTAGCTTACAGCAGTTCACGAATAGCGGCTTTAAACACATATCCCTATTGCCCGAAAGACTAGAATAACCATCACGACTACATGGAGGTTATATGCCTAATTCACTCTTTTTTGCCATCTTTGCACTTGCCGGTTTAGCGGCTTGGGTATTTATTGGTTTCTATCGAAAGCACTCGCAAGGTGAAAACGCGCCAGAAAAGAAAGTGAACGTCACGGTATTAGATAAACAATCTATCGACCTTCCTGACGCTGAACCGGGACAAGAAGATCAAGAGTACTGGATTTACG
This sequence comes from Vibrio sp. 14N.309.X.WAT.E.F5, assembly GCF_030397615.1. Lineage (NCBI taxonomy): Bacteria > Pseudomonadati > Pseudomonadota > Gammaproteobacteria > Vibrionales > Vibrionaceae > Vibrio > Vibrio sp. 14N.309.X.WAT.E.F5. Next base: position 27,557 of record NZ_JAPNXR010000029.1, read on the forward strand.
TTCAACGGGGTGTCGTGGGTCCAAAACGAGAATTCCAAGTCGGTATCCACTACTTCCATGCTCTTAACCCTGGTGACAAAGGAACCTTAACTTACCAAGGCGATAAGTTCTTACACTTTGCCTTGAAGCGCTAAATGCTAGCCGCTTCAACCACTACCATAGAACACCCCATCATCAGCTGCCAACAGCCTTAGCGCTCACCGCTAAGGCAATAGCCAACGTGTTTTCTCTGACTTAGAGACCAACCAACTCATCCATAAAGCCCCTGCACCACTGATCACTATCCATAATGGAATCACCCAAGCCGGATTTCCTTGGTACCAACCGAACTCTTTCATTGGCCACAAGAAAATTGGGTGCAACAAATAAATACCTAAGCTGTGCTTACTGATAAAGCCAACCACTTGATTACTTTTCTCAGATAACCCTTCACCATAGTAACGACACACCATAAACACCATGCTCGCCGCCAGCACCGTATTCAACGTTTTATAAGATAACCAACGCCCTACCGTGTACTCTTCCGCGACCAAACTCGCATCAACCACCATGTAGACTGTGGTCAACAACGCAAGGCCGCCAAGCCCCACACTCGTACCAACGGTTAATTTGTTAAGCGGTACCTTCTTGTATAACAGGTAACCCAGAGGCAAGTAGCCAGTATAAAGCCATAACTCATGACTCCATGGGCCATCGATTCTTAGTAAGAACAGTAACGTCGTGAACAACCACACCGCCGTGAAGCCATAGACCGCTTTGTCGCCATACTTTCTGACCATGATCTGTAAGAAAGGAATCACAAAGTAGAGCGGGATAAAGTAATAGAAGAAACCAAGATGGTAGTACGTGTAGTGATGGTAACTATTGAGCAACACCTCCCAACTCACGTCAGCATCAAAGCCCATCGCAGACCAACCAGACAGATAGGTATAGAAAAGCGACCAGACGATGAAAGGTATCAATACCTTACCTAGACGGCGCTTGAGATAATACTTGGCGTCAAACGGGCGCTGATCGCTCAACATCAACGCACCACTAATCAAAATAAACACGGGCACAGCCCAACGACTGAAGCCATTAACAGTGATTGCCGTTAACCACTCGCCAAAAGGAATGGTTCCTAGCTCATTGCGATAAGGTGCTAAAACATGAATCGCGATAACCGCTACGGCCGCGACACATCGTGCTAAATCAAAAAAGAGAATTCGCTGCTTCATGTAAATGCCTGATTAATATTCAATCATTCTACTATAGCAATAAAAAAGCTGACCGGAATAAATACCAAGTCAGCTTATTGTTAAAGGAGAAGCATATCGCGAATTAAGATCGTTCGACTTTAGATTATGCGACTTTAACTCTTGCGAATGAGGTTCATGCGGCTGACGCTTATGCCGCTGAGATTTGCGGCACCTTAGGTAAACGCAGAGAGATGACCGTCGTTATTGCTAAGAACGCGAACGATACCCACAAACACGCAGACAAACCGGCCATTTGAAATACCAAGCCCGACAGAATGGTACCGATTAAACGACCCATCGCATTTGCCATGTAGTAGAAACCAACATCAAGCGACACGCCATCGCCTTTCGCATAACTCACAATCAGGTATGAGTGAAGCGATGAGTTAACCGCAAAGATGGCACCAAATACCATCAAACCACCGATGATAACCAATTCAGGTTGCCAACCGATCTGTACCGCATAGGCAATACCAGCGGTCACAATAGCCAATGCACCCGCCCACAATAGCGCCGCATGGCCATCAGGCACCTTGCCTTGCGCTTTACCGGTAATCTTAGGTGCAATGCCCTGTACAAAGCCGTAAGCGATGGTCCAAGCCGCTAAGAAGCCACCAACCCATGAGTGATCCCACCCAAACACGCTGCCTAGATAAATCGGCAGAGCAATCACAAACCACACGTCACGAGCACCAAATAGGAACATACGCGCTGCCGACAAGATATTGATGGATTCAGACTTAGAGAAAATCTGTTTGAACTTGGGTTTGGTTTTCGCTTTACCCATGTCCGCTTCTAAGCTCACCAAACTGCCAATGAAGACCAATGTCAGCACAGCAGCCATCGTTAGCACTGCGTATTGGAATCCAATCGTCGAAAGCAGTAAACCACCAATAAAGAACCCTGCACCTTTCAGTGCATTCTTAGATCCAGTCAGAATCGCAATCCACTTATACAGCGCACCTTGCTGTTCATCAGGAACTAAAGTTTTGATTGAGCTCTTGGCACTCATCTTATTGAGGTCTTTAGCGATACCAGACAACGCCTGCGCGGCCATGACCCAAGGGATGGTCAGCATTGCGCTTGGCACCGCAAGCATACCCAAGGCAACAACCTGCATCCCTAAGCCGATATTCATGGTTTTATTGAGCCCAAGACGCGCCCCTAACCAACCACCGATTAGGTTAGTCACCACACCAAAGAATTCATAAAAAAGGAACAGTGAGGCGATCTCTAACGAACTGTAGCCAAGGTCATAGAAATACAGAACCACCAGCATACGAAGTGCACCATCAGTAATGGTGAAGTTCCAGTAGTTGAAGGTCACCAACATGTATTGGCGAACGCTTTTGCTTAGGTTTGCGAACATAACATCACACCTATAAAAACGGAGAAAAGCGAAGTAAGAAGAGTAGATAGAGCTTTTGGATCATGATGTTCCAAAAGCTCTTGTAACTGCTAAGTGCGATGTTACTGAGCAACAACACCTTGAATGTAGTCAACCTGAATTGACTTAGTAAACGCGCCCGGACGCAGTGATTGTACTTCTTGAACAATCTTACTCAGATCCCAACTCTTCTCTAACAGCAGGTGTGCAGCCAGCAAACCAGTACGGCCAGAACCGCCCATGCAGTGCATTGCTACCTTGCCGCCGTTATCCACCACTTGGTGTAGCGCTGGGCTCGCCGCCTGCCATTTCGCAGCAAAATCAGTACCCGGTGCACAATCGTCTTCGATTTCGATTTGGAACCACTGCATGCCTAGCGCTTGCGCTTTCTCGCCTAGCTCAGCAACATTCTTGCTCGCCAGTTCTTCATTGTCTAGAGCCGTCACAATCGCTTCCACGCCTTGCGCTTTCAGCTGCGCTAGAGATGCATCTAGGTCAGCGCCTTTAGTACCTGGGCACGGAGTAAGCACTAACGCACCTGCTTTTAAATCTAGTTGCCATGTTGGATGTACTTGAGAATTCGTCATCGTCATCAATCTCTTAAAATTCTTTTGTATATAGACCGATACTCAAAATAATTGGAGTTGCAGCTAGGCAACCAGTAAGTTCAGCCCTATGAGCATAGGGGTTCTATGTGATTAGGGCGGCCGGCGCTCCGGTGAACTTACGCAGTTAACAACGCTTGCAGCTTCAAGTATGAAGAGTATTAAGCTAGGCCAACGGTACGTACTAGCTCAGCTGTACGTGTCGCGTAACCCATCTCGTTGTCGTACCAAGCGTAGATCTTAACCATACGCTTACCTACCAACATGGTTGATAGCGCATCTACGATGGTTGAACGTTGGTCACCTTTGTAATCGATAGAAACCAGTGGACGCTCTTCAAAACCAAGAATGCCTTTCAGTTCGTTCTCAGACGCTTCTTTCAGCATCGCGTTAACTTCTTCTGCCGTGGTGTCTTGCTTCACTTCGAAAATGATGTCGGTCAGAGACGCATTAGCTAGTGGTACACGAACCGCGTGGCCATTGATGCGGTTTTCAAGCTCAGGGAAGATCTCAACAATTGCTTTAGCACTACCCGTTGTTGTCGGAATAAGACTCATGCCACATGCACGAGCACGGCGTAAATCTTTATGGGGCGCATCAAGAATAGTTTGCGTATTGGTTAGATCGTGAATAGTGGTGAAAGCTGCATTTTCGATACCCAGCTTCTCGTTGATCACTTTAACCACGGGCGCAAGACAGTTGGTTGTACAAGATGCTGCGGTTACGATTTTATGTACTGCTGGATCGAAGATGTTGTCGTTCACACCGACAACGATGTTTGCAATACCTTCTTCTTTTACTGGCGCCGATACCACAACACGCTTCACACCTTGCTCAAGGTATTTGTTTAGGAAAGATGCCTTACGGTGAACACCGGTCGCTTCAAGGACAACATCGCAACCAGACCAATCGATCGCATCGATGTCACGCTCTTGCGTAGTTCTAATGCGTTGACCCTTGATGATCATCTCATCGCCTTCAACCGCGACTTCGTGGTTCCAGCGACCTTGAACCGAATCGAACTCAAGAAGGTGAGCCAATGTCGCGGTGTCGCCAGCCACATCGTTAATCTGTACGAATTCGATTTCCGCCCAATCAAACGCTGCGCGAAGTGCTAAACGGCCGATACGGCCAAAACCATTAATACCTACTTTGACTGTCATTTTCTGTTCTCTCAACTCGTGGTGAATCTAAAAATATTAAATTAAACGCAACATTGAGGGCGTGAAGTCATGGCTTCTAGGCGCTCACTATCGTGTTGGTATTCAGTTTTCAAACAGTTCGATGCGATAAGGTCATCAATTAACTTTAGCATCCAACCCGGTAAGTCTTGTGATAGGCGGTAGAACACCCACTGCCCTTGGCGAACGTCAGTTAAAATGCCGTTTGAACGCAACTGCGCTAGGTGACGAGATACCTTTGGCTGACTTTCTTGTAATGCCTGAGTTAGCTCACCAACAGATAAGCACTCATTGCGCACTATCAACATTAAGCAACGCACTCGCGTCTCATCAGACAGTAATTTGAAAAATTGGTGAGGAAGCATAACTACATACTCATATATGGATATGCGTATACATTAATCGTTAAAAAACGCACGTCAAGGAGTGCGTTTCAATTGTCATAAAAGTTTAACGGAGAGAAATCAGAGCTGGTTGGTTACGTTATGACTCCAGCGTTGGGCTTCGGTGAGCTCGGTTTTGACCTGATCAACATTCAGTCCCAAATGAGCACAGTGTTTATCAATCTGTTGCCAATCCGCATGCTCAAAGCTCTCTTCAAGCGCTAAAAGCGTCCCGTATGGTCCTTCTCTGCGTAACAAAGCGACCTTGATGGTTTTTGACAGCGGGAGTTGTTCAACCAAGTTTTCTAGCGATAAATCTAACAGGGCATCGAGCGACGAAAACAAACCAATCATGAAGGCTTGTTCAGCATGCCCTGAAAAAGGCTGATAGCGAGACATACGCTGACAGAACTGAGCACGCTGAAGCGATAAACTGTATAACTCTTTCGGCTTTTTATCTGACACATAAGAAGCCACCGCCAGCGAAACAAACATTTTAAGTTTTTCTTGCCCCAGATAAACCAAGGCCTGACGGAAAGAAGAGATCGTCACTTCAAGACGCGGCGACATGGAATTTACGAAGCGTAAAAGCTTGTATGACAACGCCACATCTTTGGCCACGATATTTTCAACTCGTTTAAAATCGACATTGGCTTTACACACTTCCTGAAATAGCTCCATAGCAATCACCTGCTCTGGGCTAATGTACTTGGTTTTGACTATTTCAGGCTTACTGAAGAAGTACCCTTGAAAAAACCGGAAGCCCGCGTCTTTGGCTTGTTGGAATTCTTGTTCGGTTTCGACACGCTCAGCAAGAAAGCTAAACTTCTTCCCTTCGTGTTGTCTTACCAACTCACACGCCTCATCCAAGCCCATCTGCATGATATCGAGCTTAACAATATGCGTGTATTTTAGGAAACGTTCCCATTCTGGCGTTGAAGTAAAATCATCTAAGGCAATCATATAGCCCGCTTGATGCAACTCTTTGACCGCTTCGAGCAATTCGTCCGTCGGTTGGCAGGTTTCAAGGATCTCAACCACGACCTTGTCTTTTGGCAAGCTCAAAGGCAACCGGCGAATCAGGCTTTGATAAGGGAAATTAATAAAACAACGTGAAGATGGGATCGAAGGGTTAAGCCCAACCGACAAGAAGTTCTCAACAATCAAACGATACGTTGCACGATTAGACTCAATATGCGCAGGATAGGCATTCCTTTCTCCGTCGCGAAACAACAGCTCATAACCAAGCGTGTTCTTCTTGCGATTTAAGATAGGTTGTCTAGCAACGTAGGTAGCGGTCATTTATTGATAACTCTATTGGTTTAACGGTAACTCTATTGCCTAAACTAAGCTTTCGCGGCAGCCAGCAAAGCACCGCAGCCCATGAACATACCACCAAATATTTTATTTATCTTACCCATTACGCGATCAGAACGAATAAAACGTCCCATTTGTGAAGCTAATGAGGTGTAACCCAACATAACCACACTATCAATGAATACCGTGGTTACACCAAGTACAAGTAACTGTGGAGCTTGAGGCTGAGTCGGGTCGATAAATTGAGGAAACAGAGCCACCAAAAACACGATAGATTTCGGGTTGGTTAGATTAATAAGCACGGCATTGCGCAGTAATCTTCCGCTCGATAAAGTTGTGCTCTCTTCTGAAGCCACTAAGCTAGAATTATCACGCCACTTTTGAATGCCCAACCACAAAAGATAAGCCACACCGACCCATTTGATGATAGTGAAAGCCAACGCGGATTGCGCCACTAGTGCACCAATGCCCGCTCCCACCAGCATGATGTGGAATGCTAAACCGAGCTGTAAGCCTGCGATCGACGCGAGTGACTTCTTGGTTCCATAACTTAGCCCATTGCTGATTGAATTAACGGTACCTGAGCCCGGAGCCAAACTAAACAAAATCGCCGTAACGACATAAGCAAGCCAAACATGAGTATCCATTTGCATTTCCTTACTAGTTCTTTAATCTAACAACATTAGTAGCGATGACGCTCTCACATGCATCAGTTCAGGTAATTTCCCATGGAAAACCACAGTACCGCCCCGTTTTCATACACGCAAGAACCTGAGTTCGAGCAAGCGATTAAACACCCGATCCCTGCCCTTTGGCAACAACGAAAAGATGGGTATATCACATCATCTGGTAAAAAGAAGCTGTACTGGTGTAGCTTAACCTCACCGACGCACACCAAAGCCATTGTGATTTCAAATGGTCGCATCGAATGCTGCTTAAAATACCAAGAACTCTTTTACGACTTCTATCAACAAGGCTATGACGTTTATTCATTTGACCACCAAGGTCAAGGCCAGTCGGAACGTATGGTAACAGACTCTGACATTGGTCACATTCATGAGTTTGATGATTACGCATCAGACATGTCCGACATTATTAACAGTTTTAACCTTGGCCGATATTCCAATCGTTATCTGCTAGCGCACTCAATGGGCAGCACCATTGCTACTCGCTACCTACAGACCAACCCTAACCACCCATTTGACAAAGCGACTCTCTGTGCTCCCATGTTTGGGATCAATACTGAATGGTACTTCAAGCCCATCGCGATGGTTGTTGGACAAGTACTCACTGCTTGCTATACCAAACCGACTTACGCCCCAGGACAACAAGCGTATTATTCCAAGCCATTCGAAAATAATTTACTCAGCCACAGCAAGGTTCGTTACCAGTGGTTCCGGTGCCTGTATGACGAGTCACCTTCTTTGCAAGTTGGCGGACCAAGCACTCGCTGGGTATGGCAAGGGTTAATGGCTGCCAAGCAGGCAATCCAACAAACTCGTCAAATCAAAATCCCGCTGCTATTGATTCAGGCCGGCAACGAGAAGATTGTAAGTAACGATGCTCAATTGAAGTTCATCAATAAGCTAAAGAAAACCAACCCAGCTTGCCAGTTTAAGGCCATTGAAGGATCTAGGCATGAGGTGTTGTTTGAGAAGGATGAATATCGTAATCAAACACTGGATGCCATTAATCAGTTTTTTGCTTAATGTCAGCGGGATAACAAGAGGCGCGACGAATAAAAAAGATAAGCGCTAAAGAGGAAGAGAAGTAAGTGAGCTTTGCCCTCTTTTCTTTCGCAGATTTGGCATACAATTTCTACATAGAGATATTGTACTTTAGAGGATGCTAGCACTGACTAGTGTCGATATCAGCTAAGCATTTCGCAATGAGGGTTAAATGACTATTCCTGCACTAAAAGATTCCGTGAAAATCGTTGCCTCTGATTTAGATGGTACGCTTCTGGCTCCCAACCATCAGTTAAGCGCTTTTACCAAACTAACACTTAAGAAGTTACACGACCAAGGCTACACCTTTATCTTCGCGACCGGCCGCCATCATGTAGATGTTGCGGGTATTCGTGAGATAGCAGGGATTCCGGCGTATATGATCACTTCAAACGGTGCACGCGTGCACGACCAAAATGATCAACTAATGTATAGCCAGAACGTGCCTCAGGATTTAGTTCAGCCTGTTATTGATGTGGTTCGCCAAGATCCAAACATTTTCATTCACATGTATCAAAATGAAGATTGGTTACTAGACCGTGAAGATGAAATGCTGGCTAAATTCCACAGTGAGTCAGGCTTTAGCTACAAACGATTTGAAGCTGACAAAGCACCAAGTGATGGCATTGCGAAAGTCTTCTTCACGCACCCAGAGCAAGACCATGAGTATCTGGTCACATTTGAGCAGAAGCTAAAAGACGCTTTTGGAGACAAACTCAATATCGCCTTTTCAACACCTTGGTGCCTAGAAGTCATGGCCGCAGAAGTCTCTAAAGGGCATGCCTTAGACGCTGTTGCGAAATCACTCAATCTGACCCTCGAGAACTGTGTTGCCTTTGGTGATGGTATGAATGATGCTGAAATGCTCGCAATGGCTGGTAAAGGTTTAGTCATGGAGACTTCACACCATAAAGTGAAAGAAGCGCTACCCAATAATGAAGTAATCGGCAGTAATGCCGACGATGCGGTTGCGCACTACTTAGAAAAGCACCTGCTTTAATCTAATCTAGTCAAAGATATCTGAATAAATAAAAAGGCAGCCAATGGCTGCCTTTTTTGAACCTTACGCTAAAAGCTTCCTCTAACGCTAACGAGAACCGAGTACTTCTTTCCCTAAGATCGCCTGCCACTCCTGTTCAGTAACAGGCATGATAGATAAGCGATTGCCTCGTTTAACCAGCGGCATTTCTGCTAGCTCAGGCATAGCTTTCAACGTTGCTAAAGGGATCAAGCGCTCAGTTACTCGCACAAATTCGACATCAACCATTATCCAACGCGGATTCTCTGGCGAAGATTTAGCATCATAGTAATCACTTTCTGGGTCGAATTGAAAATGATCTGGATAGGCTTCTCTGGTTACCTTAGCGATCCCTGCTACGCCAACTTTTTTGCATGATGAATGGTATATCATCACCAGATCTCCAAGCTTGACGTCATCACGCATCATGTTTCGAGCCTGATAGTTGCGTACACCCTCCCAACAAGAGGTTTTTTGCACTCTAAGAGTCTGAATAGAGAAGGTGTCGGGTTCTGTTTTAAATAACCAATATGCCATAATAAATCCAATTAACGGTTGCTCCGAGGAAGATATAACATGAAGGTAATGAAAAACCCAGTGACATGGCTAGTCGCATTCGCTTTGCAAGGCTGTGTATCAGCTCCAGATACGCCGCAACAACCTGAATTACCACCAGCAACCTTAGATGAACCACTGAGTATTCAGCCGCAAACCTTCATCATGCGTGGTCAAGTTGTGGTGGGTCATGAGAGCCGAACTTTCACGCCTTGCGGCAGCCAACAACAATACTGGTTAGATTTATCACCAGAGTTAGCGCTCGAAGCACAAGGGCTCGCCACTAGACCTTATCAAGCCTTATACGGTGAGCTTATCGGCCATTTAACCGTTCCTAGCCAAACTGGATACAATGCCGACTTCACCGCACGCTTCGTAGTTGACCAAGTCAATGTGCTAACGGCAGAGAACCCTGATCGTTGTGACCAACCACTTCGCGCGACACGCGCTTTTGGTAACGAACCTTACTGGTCAGCAACCTTCGATAAAGACCAACTCAAATACACCAAGATGGGCGAAGAACCTCAGCGCCTCGATATCGAATCAAGCCGCACCTCACCAAGCACTCGCGACTACCAGCTTAAAGGTAATCAGGGACAAGGTGATCTAAACCTTAAGAAAGAGAGCTGCAGCGATGGCATGAGTGACTCTATCTATGGCTGGCACGCCAAACTTAATCTCAATGACAGCAATTACAATGGCTGTGCAATGGTGGCCAATCAAGACCCAACGCTGAACTGGAGTGGACTCTACTTCGCAAGCTCAACGCAGAACACTGGCTTCTCTATCAACCTAGAACTCAACAATGACCACAGTGCCATTACGACTTACTCATACAGCAATGGCGATCCTTCTATTGTTGAACAGGGCTTCTGGCAGCAACTTAACCAAAATCAAGTACAGGTTGTGATGACTCGCCACCAGCAACAGTACTTAATCTCTGAGCGCATCTTCACACTCGATAACGGCAAACTGGTCGCTGAAAAAGAGAAAGTGGGCAATGTTGTCTACCCTATTGCCAATGGCGGTCTAGTGCTATTCGAAGCCAAGAGTGCACAAGCGCAAGTAAACACGACTACGACCGTTGATCTCACCGCAAAGCAGATAAACTCGAGTGATCAACTTGATCAAAAAGTCGACCAAGCGATCCGTGAGTATTTTAAGATCAACAATACCGATCCAGACAACACTCAGTACCGCTGGCTAACCTACGATCTGAACGGTGATGGCAAAGAAGAGTTGTTTGCTCAACTGGACTGGTGTGGCTCGGGTGGCTGTACATTACTTATCTTTGAAAACCACCAAGATAACTGGCGCTTCAATAGCCGAGTGACACTGGTTAAGGGCGATATACGCTTAGGAAAGTCGCAAAATCATGGCTGGCAGGATCTGATCTTCAATGTCAGCGGCGGTGGAGCGACACCTGCGAAGCACACGCTGTCTTACACCGGTGTTAGCTACCCACTGAATCCAAGTGTCGCTCCAGTTGCAAATGATGCTGATATCAGCGATGTGGTTCTGTTTGCTGATGGCATATCACCAGCACAAAGCGGAGTTAAGCTATAACCATGAGTAATCAACAAGCTTGCAGTGGTTGTGGCTTCACTCATCAATGTATTTGTCATCGTATACCAAGTGTTGAAAGCCAAGCTGATCTTGTACTGCTCACTCATGAGAATGAACTGTCGCGAGACACCAACACCGGAAAGTTACTTGAGCAATCTATTCAGCAATGTCAGTCCTTCGTATGGCAACGAAAAACACCACCAGAAGAGTTGATTGCCTTACTCGAAGACAAAGCATTACAGCCTTTTTTGCTGTTTCCAAGTGACAGCAGTATTGAGTGCCAGCAAGCCGTGTCATCTGTAGCTGGAGATCGTAAGCCGTTATTCATCATCTTGGATGGGACATGGCAGGAAGCGAAGAAAATGCTCAACAAGAGCGCGTGGTTAAACACCCTTCCTCAAATCCATCTCGATATCACGACTGAATCGTCATACACCTTACGCCGCAATCAAGACAGCGGGCACTTATGTACCTGCGAAGTTGGCGTTGAGTTGCTAAAAACGTTAGGTGAAATCGAACCGGCTAAGTTGATTAACGATTACTACCAACACTACCTAAAGGTGTTTCAAGCGGATAAATGTGGTCATTCACTCAAGTAGATTAAGCCACGTATAAGCTTGCGGTAGATAACGTAAAACTGAAACAAAAAGGGTGAGCCATAAGCTCACCCTTTTTACATCTAACGTTAATCTATTGAACCAATCGGTGTTTCACGTGAAACCGACACTCTGGCTGCTCTTTGAAAGAAATTTAACTCGCTCGATTAGAATAAACGCTGAGGTTGACCAAAGTAGTACCCCTGAAGGTAATCGACCCCCATATCCTCTGCGATTCGACACACCTGTTCATTATGTACGAACTCCGCCACTGTCTTCGCATTGAGTATCTGGCACAAGCTAACAAGTTGCTGCGCTATCTTACGCTGTTTCTTATCTTGGTCGATATTGCGAATCAGGCTGCCATCGAGCTTTATCACCTGTGGCTCAAGCTTCAATATCTCATCAATGTTCGAATAGCCTGAGCCAAAATCATCAACGATGATATTCACGCCCATATCGCGGAAATGGTTACATATCTCAATCAATCGACCGTAATCCTGAATCTGTTCGGTTTCCAGTACCTCTAACCCAATGCGCTGCGGATGACTGATCTTTTTGATGGCTTGCTCAAGATGAAGAATAGTTTTCTCGTTGTTGAAATCTTGTGGCGCCAAATTAATAGAAAACGAATCGGTTCTTTGACTCATAAAATCAAAGGTACGCGTTATCATTTGGCGACTGAGGCGCGTATAAAGATGCGTTCCCTCGATAATCGGTAAAAACTTACCTGGAGCTATCAGCTGGCCATCTTCTTCTATTCGAACCAAGCATTCATAGCTTTCAACTTGATGGCTATGCGCTGACACTATGGGTTGAGAACACGCCACAACATTTTGATTCAACACCGCGCGGCTTACACAAGACAACCAACCTAATTGCTCTTGCCGCTGCTTCTCTAGTTGGATTAATGTTTTAGCACTCACGAGATGTTTATTCTGGCTCACCGCACTGCGACGAGCGTCAATGGCCTTGAGTAACAAGTCATCTATCGATGTGGTTGGAAAATCACGACGACTCGCAATGCCTGCGCAAATTGAAACCGAGAGGTAATCGATATCCGGCAAGCCCATTGGCTCAAAATTTACGTGTTCGGTTTTATCGGCAAACTCAGAAAAGCGCTGATGAATGTGTTCATGGCTGGCCCAGCTTTCAAAAACTACCGCCCACTCACCAATACCGATGCTGTAAAGCTGACACCCTTCATCAAAAAACTGCCATAACGCCTTTTGAAAATACTCACTCAAATCACGAAGCAGCTTATCACCCACTCGATAACCGTACTTTTCATTGATCTGTCCAAACGTCGTCACCTTCAACGCCAACAAGTGACTATCAGCATTCATTTTTGACAGTTTTTCACGCAACACACTTCGATTAGGTAAACCCGTTCGACGATCAATACGGTAACTGGCAGTCAGTGCAGTGGCTTGCTGCCGGATCTTGCTCGCCATGCTGTTGTTCATGTCATCAACATCGAGCAAGGCATTACGAATCAATGAAAATAAGGGGGATATGTTCGTGGCAGGTTGTGTCTCAAGCGGAACGGCACCTTCAGCTTCGACCTCTCCCTCTCTTAGCGTGAGATACGTTAGGCTGTGATGCAGAATGCGTTGTTGATCATCATCTTGATAAAGCTCGCCCATACAATACACACCATAGGTGTCTGCTAGGTTTTGAAAAGTCTCCACCTCTTGGTTGCCATCAATAAAGTCGATACGCGAAGTGCAGTTATAAATAAAGAACTGTTGCGGGGCATGAACACCAATTTGTTGAACGCCAAGTCGTATCTGCTCCAAGGTCAGAGAAGGATGGTCATAACAAAACCGAACCTCATCGCCAATCTGAAACGGACCACTAAACTCGATCTCTCCGTCATCAATGACCTTGAGTGGTAAATGGATGTTTTGTTCTTTTGGATCGCCAACCATCAAAGGGAAGTTATGGAGTTGCTCGAAAGGTACTTCAAGGCCGTCCGCAAGGTAGCGATTATAAAGATCACGAACTGGCATGCCGTCCAATTCTGCCAAGCGTTGACCTTCAGCGCCGGTGACTCGAAAGGTGCGCCCTATCGGGTTCCACTCTGTGTAGTAGCCTTTGGTTACGACTAACTCAGAACTGTGTAAGGCCAGCATTACGTAGACATTTTCGTAGCAATGGCCATTCAGCATAACCCACCGTCCACTGTCGGTAATGGTCGATGCGCCTCCACAAATAGGCAGTGAGTATCTGGATTGTTCAAACGCAGAGAACAAGGCTCGGTTATTTATCTGCAAGCGATCGGCAAAGCAGATAATGCTTTGAGTCTGAGCGTTACATCCTAACTGTTCCCACATCGATTGGCTATCACGTTGTGGCTGCTCGCTATACTCCACAACACCACAAGAAAATGAGGTGCTGTCGAACCGAGTAACAATAAGGAACAAGCCCTGATGTAAAATGACACCTTGGCTGATGTAATGATTGGCACTACAACCAATGAGCTTTGCGTTAGGGAAAGTCGATTGAATTACTTGGCAGGCAGCCAAAACCGAACCTTTCTCGAAAGACGAAAACACCTGAATCAGTAGGCTTTCATGTGTATGAAAATCTATCTTTTCCAATTCACGTTGGGTTTGTTCTATGTCTTGTATTAGGAGAGAGGTCGACTGCATATTCACATTAATCGTTGCGTTAATGATTTGTTATTGTGCTTATTATAGATAAGGCTTGCACGGAATACTTACAATCGTCTTGTAAATAATGTGACGTTAGTTAGACATCACTCATTCCACCAAAAAACAGTCATTCATGGTGGCTGAGCGCTTTCAAAATAAGGGCTTATGGAATTTTACGAGCTTTAATAACTAAAACAGTCGCTTAGGCTCGCCAAAGTAATAACCTTGCAGGTAATCGACACCCATTTGCTCTGCTATCTCACAAACCTGTTGGTTATGAACAAATTCAGCGACCGTTTGGGCATTAAACACTTGGCACAAACGTACCAATTGAGAAGCGATGTTCCTTTGCTTTTGGTCTTTATCGATGTTGCGAATCAAGCTGCCATCGAGCTTGATGATCTGCGGCTCGAGTTTGATGATTTCATCAATGTTGGAATAACCTGAACCAAAATCATCCACAATGATTCTCGCCCCGAGAGCACGGAAGTGATCACACACCTCAATCATTCGACCGTAATCTTTGATCTGCTCAGACTCGAGAACTTCTAAGCCAAGTCGAGTGGGATCGTTGATACCACTAATGGCAGTCTCGAGAATCTCAAGTGTCTTATCGCTTAGCAAGTCTTGTGGAGAAAGGTTGATCGAGAACGGGCTCTGCTTATCCGCCATATAACCAATGGTGTTCTTAATCATATGTCGGCTTAGACGAGTATAAAGGTGCGTGTCAGCAATCATAGGTAAGAACTTACCCGGTGGCACAATCGTCCCGTCTGCTTCCATGATTCTAACCAAACACTCTTGGCCGATCATTTCGTGGGTACCCGCCGCGACAATAGGCTGTGAGTAAGTGATGATGTTCTGATCTAAGATTGCTCGGCTTACACAACTCAACCAACCGAGCTGTTCCTTGCGATCTTCCTCACTCACCTGAATGTCTTTAGCATTAGTAATGTGGGTGTTGTTACGCACTCCATAACGTCGAGCTTCAATCGCTTTCAATAAGATCTCATCACCGCTGTCGGTTAAGAAATCACAACGGCTGGCAAAGCCACCACACAGTGAAACCGACAGGTAATCAATATCGGTTAATCCATATGGCTCAAAATTAATGTGTTCAATGTCATCAGCAAACTCAATGAAGCGTTGCTCTATCTTCCCGCTATCGATACTCGCGTTAAAGATGATCGCCCACTCACCAACACCAATACTGAACAGCTCGACCTGAACCTTGGATTCTTTCACGACACGAAGGTGTAATCGCTCAACAAAATGATTCGAGAGGTCGAGTAACAGCTGATCACCAACTTGATAACCATATTTCTCGTTAACCTGATGAAAATTGGTTAGCTTTAAAGTCAGAAGGTGTTCACTGAACAGAATCGTATTAAGGCGCTCTTTTAATACAATGCGATTAGGCAGCCCGGTACGCGAATCGATTCGATAACTCTCAGTTAAACGACGCGCCTGCTGATGAAGTTTTTTCTCCATCTGAGTATTGATGCTGTCTAAGTCTGCAACCGCATTTCTCACTAAATTGAGCAGTGGTGAGACCGTTGAGTCACAGTGGAAATCATCACAACGAAATTCGTCTATCTCATCCGACTCTCTCATCGCAATGTAGGTAAGGCTATGATGAAGTATGTCTTGGCGATCTTCATTGCGGTAGAGCTCACCCATACAATAAGCACCGCTGGCCTTCACAATGCCTTCAAATGGCTTTAGTTCGAGCTTACTGTCGATGAATTCAAGCCGAGAGACACAGTTATAAATGATCACCGATTCAGGCTGATGCATAGCAAGCACCTCGGCACCATGACGCACTTTTTCAGCGGTCAAAGACGGGTGGTTATAACAGAACTGCGCTTCTTCTCCGACATGCCAAGGGCTATCAAATTCAATACTGCCATCGTCATTGATGCGAAGAGGCGTTGAGATGCCCTTCTTTCTTCCGAGCTCACGATAGAGTGGGAAACTCATCAATTGACTAAATGGAAGGTCTTTGCCGTCAGCAAGGTAATGTTTGAACACGTCAATCGCTGGCTTGTCATTCAATGCATATAAGCGGTTGCCCTCAGCTTGAGTGACTCTCAACTTCATGCCGATAGGATTCCACTCAGAATACGCATCCGACCAAACCTTCAACCTTGGGTTGGTCAAAGCGACTGCAACACAGGCGTGCTGATAGGTCTCTTCGTTATGCATAACCCAACGGCCAAAGTCATTCTCATGACAGAGTCCACCAGCCACCGGCAAGGTATAAGGCAGGTTTTCAAAAGCGCCATAAATGGGATAATCGCGCCCTTCAACCTGATCACACAGGCTAATCACCGTTTTAGTGTCTTTGGAAAGAGATAATTGAGCCACCAGAGCTTGGCTATCGTGGTTCGGATTACCCGTAAAAGGCTGCACAGCAGAGGTTAAATGTGTTTCATCAAACTCGCTGATAATCACTAAGGTACAAGCGCTTTCTAGGCAGTTATCACAAATAACATGACGCGCACTTTGGCCTATCAATATGGAATTATTTAGATGCTTGAGAGTAACACTCGCAATGCGTCGAGCAACCTCTGGAGATTGAGCTGAGAAGAGTTGAATTAGGTATTGCTTGCGGTCACACCATTCTCGCTGTTCAAATTGAGATTTAAATAACTCCTCAGTATTTGCGAGAAATGTAAATGTTTGCATGCCAACCCTTGTTCAAAATCGAGTGAAGTGAGAACCCGCAACCACTGCTATGATTGAAATGAATCGATAAAAAGTAGTCGCCAATTATCCTAGCCTAAACAGGCATTTAATTACGACTAATGTAACAATTCAATATCATAAATGCGACACAATAGCTTACCGTAGCCATTAAATTAGTCGCATAAGATCGCTAAGTTGCTCTATTTCAACATCAGGGAGCACACTCGCCTTCGAGGAGAGGTATAAATTGGAACCAGTGTCATTAAACCAGCATGCTTGGAAGCCATTTTTCTTAGCTCCGTAAACATCCGTTCTCAGATGGTCACCAACGTGAAGAATGTTGTTCGCATCAAAACCTAAGTATTGCTGCGCTTTTTCAAACATATCTGGGTAGGGCTTTGCTCTGCCATCAGGGCCAGCTTTGAGGATTAACTGAAAGTATTGCCCTAAGCCAATTTTATGCGGATCGACATTACCATTGGTGATCGCCACCAAAGGAATACGCTGACTAAGTTCAGCCATCACGCGATGCGTCTCTTGAGGAACATCCACCTGATTACGCAGCCACAAGGCGTGTTCTATGCCTTCACGAGCCGCTTGTTCTGCTTGCTGCTGAGAGTAACCCAGTTGCAGCAAACCACGCTTCATCTGTGTTTCACGCCACACAGTGACATCATGTTTTAACGCTGGGTTTTCAGAAGCGACTTGCTGTTTGATACCTTGCCACTCTTCCAAAGAGAGAGAGGCCGACACTGGGTGCTTTTGATAAAGCCACTGCGCCATCTCTTTCTCAACCTTCATGATCACAGGCCAGTTGTCGTACAGGGTGTCGTCCAAATCAAAGGTCATGGCTTTGATGGGCTTTAACCCTCGATAAATTCGCATAGTTAAACCTTTAATCTAATCTTTATTCTTCTTACGAGCTCTTGGATGAGCTTGGTCATAAGCTTGTGCTAAATGTTGGAAATCTAAGTGGGTATAAACTTGGGTCGTCGAGATGTTTTCATGCCCGAGCAACTCTTGGACCGCACGAAGGTTTTGGCTCGATTCAAGCACATGCGTTGCAAACGAGTGACGCAGTTTGTGTGGGCTAATATGACTAGCGACAGCCTGCTTCTTGCCCCACTCTTCCATACGCTTCTGAACACTGCGATGAGAAATACGCGTCCCGAGTTTCGAAACAAACAGCGCAGGCTCACCCGACGAAGCGAGTTCACCGCGTACTTTTAACCATTTATCAACCCACTCTTTGGCTAAACCGGAAAACGGTACTTTGCGTTCTTTATCACCCTTACCAATCACTCGGATTTCGCCCTGTCGAGCCAATACATCTCTCAGGTTGATACCGACCAGTTCGGCCAATCGTAATCCCGCGCCATACATCACTTCCATCATCGCTCGGTCACGAATCGATAATGGATCGTCCTCGTTCACATCAAGCAGTTGCCCCACTTCATCGACATCGAGGTTTTTAGGTAAAGGACGTTGTTTGCGAGGTGCAGAAACACCTTTGGCTGGATTGGCGGTCATCTCGCCACGCAATACGAGGAAATCAAAGAAGCTGCGCAATGAAGATAAACGAGTCGCGATGCTGCTCGCTTTCATTCCCTCACGCATACCTTTACTGGCAAGTTGCCTTACCCATGCAGCATCCACTTGAGCCCAGTCTTTCAGTCCTAATGTGACTAAATGAGCGGCCATGGTTTCAAGCTGTTGTCGGTAATTGCGTTGGGTGTGTAGGCTGAGTCCCTTCTCGCTTCTGAGATATTCATAGAAGCGAGAAAGTGGCTTTTGAAGGCTGTTAGGAAGAGGTATTTTGGGCTCTAGGCTCATTATTTATCTGCCAAGGTAAGGTGTCCGCCAAATGAGCAACAACAAGCGCTAAATGGCGTAAAAAGAGCGTATCCATATGGGGTTGGAAATGGCCGCCATCTTCGCTAGAAAAGGCGAGCAAGCCCAATGGAGATTGCTTAGCAAGCGGAAGTACTACATAAGAGCCTAGCTCTGGAACTGGAAAATCACCAAACAAATCTTGTCTGTCCGCTTTTCTCAAGCGCCCTAAATAAGCATCTTTACCGTTGAAATGGTTCAATGAAAACTTCGAATAACGCTCTCCGTTCAGCTGATAAAAGCCCAACTGAGACAGTACGCGAATATGAGCTTTCAAACCTAATTCAATCGCCTTTTGTTCAACCGCCTTAATAACTTGCATGAAATCACTGCATTTCAATACCTGAGCTTGCAGATCCATAAACTCATAAAAAGTTTTGTCGTTATTCGCAGCCAGTGACATCAAGCCAGTGATCTCTTCTTCTAACTCTTCGATTCTCTGGCGTTGACGCTTAAGCTGAACCTCAACCAAAGAAACCGCGCCCTGCTCAACATTGTTAACAGCAAGGCGATCAACCAAATTTCTTCTGTCTTGAAAAAAATCTGGGTTATCACGTAAATATTCCGCGACCACTTCTGCGGTGAGTGCGTCGGCTTCAACGTAAGACAAAACCTATCCTTTATTTTTTATGAATCTATTTGCTATCAGTCATTATTAGCAAGAAAGTTGACCATCAAACACATGGGTTGCAGGGCCAGTCATAAACAGAGGTTTACCCGGACCTTGCCAGCTAATGTGTAAGTCACCGCCAGGTAGACAAACTTTCACATTCTCAGCCAGTAAGCCTTGAGTAATACCAACCGCAACTGCGCCACACGCACCGCTACCACATGCCTGCGTTTCACCCGCGCCGCGTTCGTAAACACGTAAGCGAACCTCTTCACGGTTAACAACCTGCATAAAGCCAGCGTTAACACGCTCAGGAAAACGTTCATGTGATTCAAGAAGCGGACCTAAGGTCTCCACATCGGCAGTATCGACGTCATCAACAACAGTAACCACATGCGGGTTACCCATGCTTACGGCACCGCAGAACAAGGTGTGTACATCCGTTCTCAGGATATACGTCTTCTCTGGCTGCTTTGCCTTGAACGGAATTTTGCCTGGTTCAAACTCAGGAATGCCCATGTTCACAGTGATCTGGTCATTGTCTTCAATCTTGAGAACCATTTTTCCTTTCTTGGTGCTCACGTTGATGCTGTACTTATTCGTTAAGCCTTTCATGCGAACGAATCGTGCAAAACAACGAGCGCCATTACCACACTGTTCCACTTCACTGCCATCCGCATTGAATATACGGTAATGGAAGTCAGTTTCTGGATCATAGGGAGCCTCAACCACAAGTAGCTGATCAAAACCCACGCCAGTGTGACGATCCGCCAAACGACGGATCAAATCTGGAGAAAAGAAAATATTTTGAGTAATGCAGTCCACGACCATGAAATCATTGCCCAAACCATGCATTTTAGAAAAGTGGAAGTGCATAACGCTTAAAATTACTCCGGAAGAATGTTTTCAAGTTCCCACAGACTCGTAAGCTCTTCACGCTGACGAACCAAGTGAGTTTTATCGCCATCAACCATCACTTCAGCCGCACGCGAACGAGTGTTGTAGTTAGATGACATAGCGAAGCCATAAGCACCAGCAGAACGAACGGCCAGTAGATCGCCCTCTTCAAGAACAAGGTCACGATCTTTACCTAGGAAGTCACCGGTCTCACAGATAGGGCCAACCAAGTCATAAGTCACAGCTTCACCTTGACGCGGGCTCACGGGCACAATATCTTGCCAAGCTTGGTAAAGTGCCGGGCGCATCAGATCGTTCATTGCTGCATCTATGATGGCAAAGTTCTTATGCTCAGTAGGCTTCAGGAACTCGACTTTCGTTAATAATACACCAGCGTTAGCAGCAATCGCTCTTCCAGGCTCGAAAATCAGCTCTAGATCAGAATGATTATCTAGGCGAGCCAACAAAGCTTTCGCGTAATCTGAAGGTTGTGGTGGTAATTCATCGCGGTAAACCACGCCTAAACCACCACCGACATCAAGATGTTTGATGTTGATGTCATTAGCGCGTAGTTGGTCGATCAATGCAAGCAGGCGGTCAGTGGCATCGATGAAAGGTTCGATATCCGTTAACTGAGAACCGATGTGGCAATCAATACCATGGATAGACAAGTTATCAAGTGTTTTTGCAAACGCATAAACAGCAGGAGCACGGTCGAAGGCAATGCCGAACTTGTTATCACGCAGACCCGTAGAAATGTAAGGGTGAGTGTTCGCGTCAACATCTGGGTTTATACGCAGTGAAATCGGCGCCTTAACACCAAGCTCACCAGCCACTTTATTCAGTCGCTCTAGTTCTGGCTCAGACTCTACGTTAAAACACTTAATGTTCAACTCAAGTGCACGCTTCATTTCAGCGGCTGTTTTGCCGACACCAGAGAATACAACTTTTGCTGGATCGCCACCGGCAGCAACTACACGCTCTAGCTCACCGCCAGAAACGATGTCGAAGCCAGAGCCCAAACGAGCCAAAGTATTCAACACGCCAAGGTTCGAGTTAGCTTTAACGGCATAACACACTAAGTGTGGGTGCTCGCCAACCGACGAATCAAACGCATTCCAGTGGCGTTCTAATGTTGCACGAGAATATACATACAGCGGTGTACCATATTGCTCTGCTAGTTGCGAAAGTGCGACGTCCTCAGCCCAAAGCTGGCCATCTTCCTGATAGTTGAAGTAATCCAAAGTTCTTATCCCTTATAAATAACGATTTCTGCGTGTTTTCACTTATTGTGATTGTTCAGTCTGCTGAACTTCATCAGGATCGTACAAAGGACCCGTTTGACCACAACCAGAAAGTCCAATAACGGACACCATAAACAGAGCGGTAATTAATTTTTTCATTTTGCATATCGTGATTATTAACTCAATGCCCCCTATAATCGCACCACACTCAGGAAAAGCAATAGGATAGAAAGGATGAACGAGACTGAATTTCATCAACTGGTCGATATACAGATGCAAAACATCGAAGAAGCTATCGATGAATCAGAGGCAGATATTGATTACGAAGTGACTGGTAACGTAATGACGCTGGAGTTTGAGAACCGCAGCCAAATCATTATCAACCGCCAAGAACCAATGAAAGAAATCTGGTTAGCGTCTAAATCTGGTGGTTTTCACTTCAAGCTAATCGACGACAAGTGGACATGTTCTAAGACAGGCATGGAATTGCTTGAGATGGTTAAAGAAGAATGCTCGAAGCACGCAGATGAAGCGATCGATTGGGTCTAATCTTTTGTAAGCAAAACTAAAAAGGAGTGAATCAATCACTCCTTTTTAATATCAATCAGTCTTAGTAAGGCTAGATGTTGACTATTTTTGAGCTCCGAGAAGCTAAAGTCGCATCGTTACGATAGGGTACAACGTAAGAGTTGCCCTCTTCTGGATGAACAATTTGGTA
This sequence comes from Vibrio sp. 14N.309.X.WAT.E.F5, assembly GCF_030397615.1. NCBI lineage: Bacteria > Pseudomonadati > Pseudomonadota > Gammaproteobacteria > Vibrionales > Vibrionaceae > Vibrio > Vibrio sp. 14N.309.X.WAT.E.F5. The sequence goes on from NZ_JAPNXR010000029.1 coordinate 49,834, forward strand.
GTACTGAGGCAGATTAAAGTTAATCAACTTAGACGACATCTTCGACTCATCTTTTACCGACGTGTAGAAAGAATTCACGCTCGCGATCATCTCATCTTTTTCACCGCTGTACTGGTGATACACCTCAACTTGATTCGACTCGTCCAATACATAGATATTGAAGCCTTTGTCAGTATCTTCGAAGAAAAATTGAATTAACCCTTCACTCGCAAAGCCATCAACTACATCTGGCAACTGATACTCTTGCTCTTTATCAAGCATCAGTAGAGGTGAGCCCTTAAGCTTGTTGGTTGAGATACTACGGTAGAAATCGACCGAGTTTTCCAACATCTGTACCGAAACACCACGTCGTTCAAAGAACAGACCAAACATCTTATTGGCTAAACGAATAGCTTTAAAGCGGCGACGTTTCTCTGGTTCAATCGGTTTCAATCGTAAGTCGATACACTCGGCAAGCAGTTGATACACCATGTTACGCATGACACCGCGTAGATTTTTGCTGTAACAGAACACATCGACCGACTCTGGCGGTAAGGCATCTTGGTGCATTTTACCCAGTACCGTCTTAAGCGCGTCCAGCATCGCGGTATCACCTTGGAAATGAAGCGTACGTACTTCATGCCAAGAGTTACGATAAACCAGATCGACACTGCCGACTAAACTCTTACCTTCTTCACCAAAACTGAAGATATCGGCGTTCTTAAGATCAACCTTCAATGCACGACCACTTAATTCAGAAGTCGGGTCATTTTCAAAGTTGATGAACATCGCCAGTTGGCTGATTTCACACGGGCTCGCCAATGCTTGCATACTTGGGCGGCGCTTACGCAAAGAGAAAGTATTACGAAGGTCACTCACCATTTGATAGAACTTATCGATATCAATATGAGCATCGCGAACCACAGAGTGCAAACGCGTCGACTCGGTAATCAAACCATTAAAGAATGACCAAGCCACCAATTTACTCAAGTACTCATGGTGCTCCAGAGATGGTTGACCAAGAATACGGTGAGCAATTAATGGTTGTTTATATAGATACCAACCTGGCTTATTAGCCTGACCTTGACGAACCTCGATGAAGCTCAAGTCCGGTTCATGCAAGTCAGGGGAAATTTGCGGGTTGAGTAGCGTCACTTTACCCGGCAAGACCTCAAATGCAGCATAAAGCTTACGAGCCAAAATACTGATATCTTGTGGGCTAATAGCTGAAGTGATGTCGTTGCGACGTGCAAACTGAATCAGATTACGGTAGCTCAGCATCAAGGCATCAAGCAATGCATGGTGTACCACTTTAACCTGCTCAACCTTCCAGTTACGGCGGTTGTCGAGCTCAGCAATGGTTTCTTGTCCCCAGTTCCAAGATTTAGTCATCTCAGTTAAGGCTTCACGACGCCATGCCACAGAACCAATGCCCGCTTCACGCGACAACTTCTCATGAGTCTTAAGGTAAAAACAACGTCTCACCAGATCCAAACGAGTGTGGTCGTTAATACGTTCTAGATAGCGCGTTACCTTCTCTAGCATCAGATAGTAGCTATCCATACCATACAGATCCGGTTCATCCGCGAAGAAGCGACGCTTGGTATCAATACTAAGCAGTTGGGTATTTGGGTATTCCCATGAATATGCTTCTAACAGGATCGCCTTCAACACCGATTTATACGGTGAGTCGATACTCTTATAAAGTTGCCATAGGTTTGAACCAAAGTATTCTTCAGCAGGAATGCGATTCAGCTTGCCGAAATCGATCCACTGCGAACAATCAAGATAACCATCCTGACATAAGCCTTGAACGTATTGGTCATAACACTCTTCCATCTCAGGAGGAATGATTTGCCATAACAAACGTTGGCCAGCCAAACGAACCGCTGAGCGATAAAACTCATCAAGCAACAACAAGTGCTGTGAAGAACCGCAGTTATCACCGGTCATCTCTTCAGAATGGTTCGAGCGGAAACGCTGTTCATCCATCAAGAAGAAATTTGCCTCAACCCCTAAGGTTTCCGCCCAATCAGTAATAAGCAGACATTTGTTGGTCAGGCTATCGCGCGATGCACCATCCATATCCGGAGACACACACACCCAGATATCAAGATCGCTTGAAGTACTTTGACCAATAGAAGAGGTGCTACCCATGGTGTACAAGCCAAGGATTGCTGGTTCAGCAGCCTCAGTGAGTTTTCCACCAAGCGTTAATTCGGTATCAGACACAAATTGCTTTTGGAATTCATTAAGCGCGAAGCTACGAATTCCAAAAGGAACTTGTTGGTCATAGTAACCAGGCATCATTGGATGATTGAAATGAAGCAGTGCGGGGATAAGGTTGAAAACTCGCTGACCTTGGACATTCATCAACGCCAACGCACGATCAATGCGCTGCTGATTTAGATTGTCTAACCGTTGAATCAAAGTCTGAGTGTAAGCCTGCAAGGTAAGTCCTTGGTTTGAGATTAAATGCACTTCTGTTTAGTTACTGAACGAAAGCAGCAACAAAACGTGATCAATTTAACACTTTTACCCTTATTGGTAAAGTAAAGGAAGCCGTCATACTGGCCAATCCCTTGATGACAGAAAGTTAAACTCACGGCGCCGTAGTGTCCTCTTTATTGACTATTTCTAATAATAGCCCATGTTTCAAATGAGATACTAATCACACTATTTTGGTGAACTCATGAAAATCTCCCAGCTATCAAAGCATGGAATGATCAAACAGTAAGAATTTTCCCCTCACAATGTTAGGATTAGGCTATTACAGAACCTATATCGGAAACACCATGACAAATTCAGCACCAATCCGTATCGCTACCAGAAAAAGCCCTCTTGCCCTTTGGCAGGCATACTTTGTAAGGGATGCACTTCAAGCTGCTCACCCTGGTTTAGAGGTTGAGTTGGTAACTATGGTGACCAAAGGTGACATCATCCTCGATACTCCGCTTGCTAAAGTGGGTGGTAAAGGGCTGTTCGTTAAAGAACTCGAAGTGGCAATGCTAGAAGGTCGTGCTGACCTCGCAGTTCACTCGATGAAAGATGTGCCAGTCGACTTTCCTGAAGGTTTAGGTCTGGTAACGATTTGTGAGCGCGAAGATCCTCGTGATGCATTCGTATCAAACACTTACAACAACATCGATGAGCTACCACAAGGTGCTGTCGTGGGTACATGTAGCTTGCGTCGCCAGTGCCAGTTACTAGAATACCGCCCTGATTTAATCATCAAAGAACTACGCGGCAATGTAGGTACTCGTTTAGGTAAGCTCGATGACGGTCAATACGATGCGATCGTACTGGCGGCTGCTGGTCTTAAACGTCTAGAACTAGAAGAGCGTATCCGCAGCTTTATCGAACCAGAACAATCTCTGCCAGCTGTAGGCCAAGGCGCTGTTGGTATTGAATGTCGTCTTGATGATGAGCGTCTGATTAAGCTTCTTGAACCACTGAACCACAAAGATACAGCCGATCGCGTACTATGCGAACGTGCAATGAACCTAACTCTAGAAGGTGGTTGTCAGGTGCCTATCGGTAGCTACTCACTATTAGACGGCGACAACATCTGGTTGCGTGCACTTGTCGGTGAACCAGACGGTTCTAAAATGGTTCGCGGCGAGATCTCTGGCTCTCGTAAAGATGCTGAAGCGCTTGGCGTTACTCTGGCGAATCAACTGCTGGATGACGGTGCGAGAGAAATCTTAACCAAGCTATACGCAGACCAAGAATAACTATGACAGTGTTGGTGACTCGTCCCGGTTCAGAGGGACAATCGCTTTGCCAACAACTAGCGGATGAAGGGATTCAAGCAATCCATCATCCGCTTATTCGTATCGTTGATAATCCAGGCTCAGTGGATTTAAGCACCCAGCTTAATAACAGCGATATTATTATTGCAGTCAGTCACCATGCCGTGACCGCTGCCCAAAGCATCCTTTCGAAAACTTCATCTATTTGGCCTACTTCGCCGCTTTATCTTGGCGTTGGTCAAAAAACTGCGCACGTTTTGAGCAAAGTCTGTAAACAAAAAGTAAACTATCCCCAAGTTAGTGATAGTGAACATCTTCTTAAACTTACTGAACTTAATGGCGTAGATAATAAATCCATTTTGATACTGCGTGGCAATGGTGGGCGTGAGCTCATTAGAGATTCTTTACTCACTCGAGGTGCACAAGTCTCTTATTGTGAGACCTATCGTAGAGAATATATTCCCATTAGCGACCACAATACCTATCAAACATGGATAAACAAAAACACGTCCAAAGTTGTCATCACTAGTCAGGAGCAATTGGAGTATCTCTGCTCAATTACCCCTGATAAGTATTTGGCTTGGCTTTCAACAAGACAACTATTTGTCCCAAGCCAGCGCATAGCAGATCGAGCACAACAACTCGGATTCTCTAGCGTGACCAATACTCAAAGTGCTACGAACCAAATATTACTGGCTGCTCTCCGGCCTTAGCTAGAAACAGGAAATAAGCATGACAAGCAAAAAAAATAATGAGCATATTGAACCTGAACAGAAACAAGACACTCAGCCAGTAGTTGTTGAAAACGAAAAAGCTGAATCTACAGAGACAAAACAGCCTGAACAAAAACTTGATGCCTCTGCGTCAAATATCGCTCAAAATGAACAGCCTCAAGCCGAACATAAAGAGCAAATAGAAAAAGCGGAAAAGCAAGGTAAGCGCGGTGTCAAACTAGGCGCTATTGCGATCGCTATTTCTATTATTTTCAGCGGCGGCATCGCGTTTCAAATGCAGCAAAAGAGCGCTGAGTACTCAGCTCAGATCGCAGCTCTTCAAGCACAACTGCAAAATACTCAATCTGCAGTAAATGAAGATCTACAAACCATCAAGCAAGAGACCATCCAAGAAGCATCACATGCGGTGGAGAAAACTCAAGTCGTGCAATCTCAGCAACAGAAGAGCATTCAAAGCCTACAGCTAGCAGTTGCTGACGTTAAAGGTCGCCGTCCAAATGACTGGTTACTTGCTGAAGCTGATTACCTTGTGAAACTTGCTGGTCGTAAACTGTTCCTAGAGCATGATGCCGTTAGTGCAACCAAACTAATGGAAAGCGCCGATCAACGTATCGCCGCACTGAATGACCCAAGCTTGGTCTCTCTTCGTCAATCAATGACCAATGACATTACTAAGCTTCGCACTATCCCTCTGATCGACCGTGATGGTTTAGTTCTTCGTATCACAAGCCTACAACAACAAGTCGATACTCTACCGCTTGCCAATGCGATTCTTCCAGAAGCTGCGGTTGTTGAGAAAAAAGCCGTATCGCAAGACATCAATGATTGGCAGAACAACCTGATGACGTCGATGAAAGATTTCTCAGAAAACTTCATCACCTTCCGCAGTCGTGATGGAGAAGTCATTCCTCTACTATCACCAGAGCAGCACTTCTACCTACGTGAAAATATCAAAGGTAAATTAGAAACCGCGATTCGCGCTGTCTACAAAGAGCAAGGTGAACTCTATAGCGCAGCTCTTAATACCGCTAGCGAATGGTCGAAAGCGTACCTAAACCAAGATAACAACTCAGTAATTGAATTTGAGAAAGCGATTAAACAGTTAAGTGAACAGAACATCTCTGTGAAATACCCTGTAAAGCTTGAGTCTCAAAATGAGTTATCAGACGTGATACGTGAACGCCTACGTCGTAAAGTCACCGTTATGACCACGGAGGAAAAATAATGATTCGTTGGATTTTTCTTTTTCTCGTTCTAGGTGCTGGGTTAATTGTAGGAACTCAGTTCTCTGGTCAACAAGGGTACGTTCTGATCTCAATTGCGAATAAGACCATTGAGATGAGCGTGACAACACTGGTTATCTTCGTCATTGCTCTTCTAGCGGCTCTATTCGGCTTAGAGTACCTATTTAAAAAGCTTATGTACGCAAGCTCGACAACTTGGAACTGGTTCAGTGTTCGTAAGCTGAAACGCTCTCGTCGTTATACCAATGAAGGCATCATCAAGCTTCTTGAAGGTGACTGGAAAGGCGCAGAGAAGAAGGTAATTCGTTGGGCTAACCACCACGACATGCCGTTGCTTTGTTATTTAGTCGCATCTCAAGCGGCGCACGAACAAGGCAATACAAGTGAGCGTGATAAGTACATCGCGCTAGCTAGTCAACAAGAGGACTCTCTACTGGCCGTTGAGCTAACGAAAGCAAAACAACAGATCAGTGAGTCAAACTACGAAGCCGCATTCGATACACTTTCTACCTTAAAAGGCACATACCCTAATAACACTGCTGTACTTGGCCTACTAAAAGCCACTTACATGCAGCTTAAACTTTGGCAGCCATTGTTAGAGCTAACGCCTAAGCTGGCTAAGAACAAGCTTCTTACAGCTGATGAGCAAGTCGAGTTGGAACAGAAAGCACAATGTGGCTTACTTCACGATGTTGCACAGCAGCAAGGTAGCGAAGGTTTAATCAGCCATTGGAACAAGCTTTCAAGAAAGCAGAAACAAAGCTCTCACCTTGTTTCCTGTTTTGTGAAGCAACTGATCGCTCGTAAAGCTGACTCAGAAGCGTTCACAGTGATCAAAGAGAACATTGCAAAGAGTGGTTCAAATGAGCTCTACATGTTGCTTCCTGAGCTTAATCTTGCTGATCACCACCCAGTAGTCGTAATGCTAGAACGCGCTATCAGTAAAGATGGTAGTAATGCCGAGGCACACAGCGCATTGGCTCAGTTCTACCTAAGAGAACAGAAGTGGGCAGAAGCGCAAAGTCACTTTGAAAAAGCCCTAGCACTTCGCTCTAATGTTTCAGATTACGGATACTTGTCTGATGCACTAGAGAAGCAGAACCTAACGAAAGCTGCTCACGAAGTTTCTCGTAAGGCACTCGCTCTCGTTCAACCAGCGTAATTCAAAACGACTCAAACTAAGCCGATGTCTAGCATCGGCTTTTTTGTATCTGTTATTTGCCCCTAGATAACTTCTACAACACATCTCATCGAACCCTACGCGTCCAACGCCACGCCACCAAACTAACTAACTAACCATTAAAGTACGCAATGGAGCCTCTCAAACACACGGAGAACGACATTAATTGTGTCTGTATGTAGTATTACGATTTTTATATACACGCTCTTAGAAGAGGTTCGAGAGGTATAATAAAGAAAAGTGACGCCTCTAAGCTGAAGAGTAAAAGGAGCTCACCTTGAGAGAAGACGTTTAAAGATGTTTACCCGCAGACAGATACCCACTTTAAGTCACGCTGAATTAGCAATTAAATAGCCCTCAATATTCCACTATAAACCTTTATGACAGGGCTTCACGTAACAGCTCTGTAGATTCATCTATTAAGTAGAAGGGATATTGCAAGAGTCGCCGGTCAACAAAACCTTGCTATTAATAACGAGGCATATTTATAAGCCAGTTCAAATTAGTAGAAATTAGAGCTGTTGAAGACGTTCTGGAAAGGTTGGTCATTTAGGTGATGCACAACATCAACTCAAGCTCTACTAGAAATAGCAGACTTTGTTATAAGTGTCGGAATATCAGAGCCCGAGATCAACGGCCAACGCATCTACAAAACTCGAAGTTGAATAATAAGATTCATATGCCGGAAACGACAAAAGCCTAGTCGTCAGACTAGGCTTTCTAATATGTGCCGGAATAGCGTGAAGTGCAGGGGCTCGATGCCTTTACAGCACTCATACAACCAAACAGCAAAACACTTTTCTTCAAATGTAAAAAAGCCCTGCTATTTCTAGCAGGGCTTCTCTAATAAGTGGCGGAGTGGACGGGACTCGAACCCGCGACCCCCGGCGTGACAGGCCGGTATTCTAACCAACTGAACTACCACTCCGCAGTGGTCAACTCACTAAGTGAGCGTCCATATCTCCAGGTTGGTCAACCTAAAGATTTAATTTAAAGCCTGGCGATGTCCTACTCTCACATGGGGAA
>NZ_JAPNXR010000030.1:0-41543 GCF_030397615.1 Vibrio sp. 14N.309.X.WAT.E.F5
AGAGCCAGAGCCAGAGCCAGAGCCAGAGCCAGTTCGTGCAGCGCATATGCCTGAAATCATTCCAAATGAATTCGGTGTGCCAGAAGACGATGATTGGCTGATTGAAGAAGACACGGCTAAACAAGAAACATTGGCACAAGCTGATGAAGTAGCGGAAGAGCCTGTGGTTCCTGCTGTTGATTCTCTGTTAGATGCTGAAACCCAATTAGACGCTGAACCGCAAGTTGAAGCTGCACCACAAACTGAAGTGGCAGAACAAGTTGAAGAGGTAGGGCAAGAAGGCGAAGAAGAATTCTCTTTTGATGACTTTGAGCTTCCTGAGTTTAACGAAGAAGACGCTTTGGCAGAAGTCGATGCCGAAGTAACACCAGAACCAGTAGCACCTGCCGTTGAGCCTCTTTTAGATGTTGAAACTCAACTAGACGCTGAGCCGCAAGTTGAAGCTGCACCACAAGCTGACGTCGCGGAAGTTGTAGAACAAAAAGACGAAGAAGAATTTTCGTTTGATGACTTTGAGCTTCCTGAGTTTGACGAGGAAGACGCATTAGCTGAGGCTGATACACAAGCTGCGTTAGAGCCAACACCAACGTCTGTAGACGCTCCTGATAGCCTTGAGCCTGAAGTCAGCCCGTTAGTCCCTGAAGCAAGTGCTGTTGCTCCTGAGCTTAAAGCTGAAGAGCCGACAGTGGAATCAGAAGAGTTCTCTTTCGACGATTTCGAACTTCCAGAGTTTGGTGAAGACGATGCGTTAGCGGAAGTGGTTAGTGAACCTGATGAAGCTCAGTTAGAGCAAGACCTATCTGATGGTACTGAGAAGTTCGAATTCGATGATCTTGACCTGCCAGAATACGATGAAGAGAGTGCCAAAGCGGACTCAGTTTTAGACGATATTGAACAAAGCAGTGCAGAACCGATAGCGGAAGTCCAAGGCGTAGAGCTGGATGTGCTTGATCTGCCAGAATACGGTGAAGATGAAGCTATCTCTGATGCGTTTGCTGAGAAGCCAACACCATTAACGTCTTTCAGCCCGCAAGGTGAAGAGCAAGACGCGCTGTATGACTTGTTCTCAAACCCGCAAAGCTTCAGTCATGCTGATGATTTCTCGGATACAGACGCTTTCTCGGACGTATCCGATTTATCAGATGCAAAAGAGCCTGAACTGGCGGCTTTCGGACAATCAGATGAGTTACCGGGTTCGGCTTCAGAATTAGCGCCTGCAGAATCAAACTCAGCACCGACAGCGGTGCAAGACGAGCCTCTAGAAGGCTTTGATGATTTTGATGAAACCGCGCTGGCTGAGTTGCTTTCAGAAGATGTTCAAGACTCTGTCGACAACATGTTCGATAAACCATTGGATGCAACGTCGATTGATAGTGCAGGGCTTGATATTGATGCGATGCTTGAAGTTGGTGGTGAAGATTGGAAAGGTTTTAACTTAGCACCAGAGCAGCAATCGAGCATGCACAATGATGTGCCTGATGATCAACAAGAGATTTGGGCGTCAGCTGAGCAACAAGCTGAACCTAAAATTAAAGAAGAGAATTGGGCTCAGCAAGACAACCTAACTGAACCGGGTAGCAGTCGTGATAAGCAATACATGACGATTGATGAACTGATGGCTCAAGTGGAACAAGAGGGCGAAGACGCGATTAATCCAGATGACGAAGAGCTGAAGCTGGATGTTGGCCTTAACGAGTTCCCAGATGTAATCGGTGACATTGGTAATTATGATGTCGACAGCAATGCAGAAGCCGCAGGCAAGCTTGATTTAGCTAAAATCTATATCGAGATGAGTGACTCACAAGGAGCGATAAAGCTCTTAGAGGAAGCGATAGTCGACGGCAGTGATGATATTCGCCGCGAGGCTAAGAACCTTATCGATACGATTAACGGCCGATAAATTAAACGATACGTAAAGGGTAGCATTGGCTACCCTTTATTTTTTGTAGACCTTTCTTTTAATATTGAAGATTTGGCCCCATCCGATTTGGGGTAGAACTGATTTCCGTATATACTTCTCGCCCATTTTCAAAGAGAACAAGAACATGAAAATTGCTTTAGGTATTGAATATAACGGTACCCACTACTTTGGTTGGCAGCGCCAACGAGACGTGAAAAGTGTCCAAGAAGAATTGGAAAAGGCTCTTTCTGTTGTCGCGAATCACCCTGTAGAAGTTATGTGCGCAGGCCGAACGGATGCCGGTGTTCACGGTACGGGACAAGTCGTTCACTTTGAAACTAATGTCGATCGTAAAATGGTGGCATGGACTATGGGCGCTAATGCAAACATGCCGAAAGATATCGCTGTTCGTTGGGCGACAGAAGTGAATGAAGATTTTCATGCTCGCTTTTCTGCTACTGCTCGTCGTTACCGCTACATTATCTTTAACCATGCACTGCGCCCAGGCATTCTTAATTCAGGAGTGAGCCACTATCATGGTCACCTTGATGAGAAAAAAATGCATGAAGCGGGTCAGTACTTGTTAGGCGAGAACGACTTCACTTCATTCAGAGCGACACATTGTCAATCTCGTAGCCCATGGCGAAATATGATTCACTTAAATGTGACTCGTCACGGACACTACATCGTGATTGATATTAAAGCGAATGCGTTTGTTCACCACATGGTGAGGAATATTACTGGCAGCTTAATTGCGGTAGGTAAAGGTGAGCAGAAACCAGAATGGATCCAGTGGCTTTTAGAGGCTAAAGATCGAAAAGTAGCAGGCGCGACCGCAAAAGCGGAAGGTTTGTATCTGGTTGATGTTGATTATCCTAAACATTTTGAGCTACCACGAGAGCCAATTGGTCCTCTATTTTTACCGGATAATTTGAACTAAATGTGAGACTTAGGTTCAAAAATTATTACGGTTTCGTGCGTAAAATAGCGTGAGAAAATAGGTACAACCAGTTTTTTATCTACAGTCGCTGTTTTATGTGCTTTAATTCCCACGCATAATTCCCAAATTTATTTCTTTCGCAATCAAGCGGAGGAATCGAAACAAAAAGGTCTTCCATGAGTTGGCTTGAAAAGATTTTAGAAAAAAGCAACATCGTTACATCTCGTAAAGCGTCTATCCCTGAGGGTGTTTGGACTAAATGTACTTCTTGTGAGCAGGTTCTCTACCATGCTGAACTTGAGCGTAACCTAGAAGTATGTCCAAAATGTGATCATCACATGCGCATGAAAGCTCGTCGTCGTCTGGATACATTCCTAGACAAAGGTGAGCGTGTTGAACTAGGTGCTGATCTTGAGCCACAAGACAAACTGAAGTTTAAAGATTCTAAGCGTTACAAAGAACGTATCTCTACTGCTCAGAAAAACAGTGGTGAGACAGATGCATTAGTTGCAATGAAAGGCGAACTGCTTGGTTTACCTATCGTAGCGTGTGCTTTTGAATTCTCATTCATGGGCGGTTCAATGGGTTCTGTTGTTGGTGCTCGTTTTGTGAAAGCAGTAGACGCAGCTATTGAAAACAACTGCGGTTTAGTGTGTTTCTCTGCAAGTGGTGGTGCACGTATGCAAGAGGCGCTTATGTCTCTAATGCAAATGGCAAAAACCAGTGCAGCGCTAGAGCGTTTATCTGCGAAAGGCCTACCGTTTGTTTCAGTCATGACTGATCCAACAATGGGTGGTGTTTCTGCAAGTTTGGCAATGCTTGGCGATATCAACATCGGTGAGCCAAAAGCACTGATCGGTTTCGCTGGACGTCGTGTAATCGAACAAACAGTACGTGAAGACCTTCCTGAAGGTTTCCAACGTAGTGAGTTCCTACTTGACCACGGTGCTATCGACATGATTGTTGACCGTCGTGAGATGCGTCAGCGCGTTGCAAGCCTTGTTGCTAAAATGACCAACCAGCCTTCACCATTAGTAGTTTCTGTGAACGATTCACCGAATGAAGCTACTTATGAAGTACCAGAAGCGCCAGAAAAAGGGTAAAGTACCTTCTAACAAACCTACTTAATCATGGTTATGAGTTAGATGAGTCAACAACCTATTCCTCAAGCCACATCCTCTTTGGAGATGTGGCTTGATTATTTATCAAACATCCACACAAGCGCTATTGACCTTGGGTTAGACCGAGTTCAGGCCGTCGCCTCTAAGGCAAACCTCACCAAACCTGCTAAACACGTGATTACCGTTGCCGGAACCAATGGCAAAGGCTCAACATGTGCCCTAATGGAAGCAATCCTATTGGACGCTGGTTACTCCGTTGGTGTCTACAGTTCTCCTCACTTAATTCGCTATAACGAACGCGTTCGTATTAACGGCCAAGATCTGTCTGATGAAAAGATGGTTCAATCTTTCGACTTCATTGAGAAAGAGCGTGGTGAAATCAGCCTGAGCTTCTTCGAATACGGTACTTTAGCGGCGTTACGTGCGTTTCAAACCGAAGCGGTTGATGTTGTGTTGTTAGAAGTGGGCCTAGGCGGGCGTTTAGACGCGACGAACATTGTTGAGCATGATGTGTCTGTGATCACCAGTTTGGCTGTCGACCACGTTGATTGGCTAGGTGATGACATTAATGTGATTGGTTTTGAGAAAGCGGGTATCTATCGCAGTGGTAAGCCAGCTATCTGTGGTCAACCTAAGCCGCCAGCAACGGTTGCTGCACATGCCGATGACATTAAGGCTGAGTTTTACCAAGTGGGCATTCAATATACCTACGAAGTGAATGGCGATAGCTGGAATTGGAACAGCGGAGCATTTCGACTGGACGCATTACCTATTCCTAGCTTACCGCTACCGAACGCGGCAACCGCATTAATGGCGCTAGGGACTTCAGATCTTAGCATTAGCGATGTGAACGTCGTTAACGGCTTGAACAACGCGCAGCTTCCAGGGCGTATGCAACAAATTAGCGACCAACCCGTGATTGTGTTAGATGTGGCGCACAACCCACATTCTGCTGAGTATTTTGCACAACAAGTTACTCAAAAGTATGCAGGAAAAAATTTACACGTTGTAGTCGCCATGCTTCATGACAAAGATATTCCCGCGACATTGGAAGTATTAGCACCAGTTGCAACTTATTGGTACCCAGCTTCACTGCAAGGCCCTCGTGCGGCAACCGCTGCCGAGTTATGTGAAAGCTTACCTGAAGGCGTAGAGCAGCATACAAACCCTGTAACGGCGTTTGAAGCAGCTTTAGCTTCTGTTAAGGGTGATGATGTTGTGTTGGTGGTTGGTTCTTTCCATACTGTTGGTGAAGTCTTGGAGCATTGGCAGAAAAAAGGAAATTAAATGGCAAGTAAATTCCAAAGCCGATTAGTCGGCACCATCATTTTAGTGGCGATTGGCGTTATCGTATTGCCAGATGTACTTGATGGTAAGAAGCTCCACTATAAAGAGGAGTTTGCAAGCATTCCGATTAAGCCTGAGCTTGATAGTAATGTAGAGGTGTTTGAGGTTCTCGATCCTGTGGAAGATCAGATTGCATTACCGGACTCTCCGGTTGAGCAAGTGATTGAAAGTGGTGATTCAGAAACCCAAACTGCGTCGGCTTCAAATAATAAAGAAGCGGATAAAGTGAAAGTGGTGGTTAAACCGGTACCTGAAAAAAATGAATACCAAGACAGTGCTTGGCTCATTCAATTGATGGCTTTGAAGAATGCTGACAATGCAAAAAGCATGGTTAAGGATTTACAAAAGCGCGGTTACCAAGCCCACACGAAGCAAGAAAAAACTTTTACGCGAGTAATTATTGGTCCCGATGTCTCTAAATCCAAACTTGAGCGACAAATTAAGGAATTAGAAAAAATTACGGGTTCAAAAGGCCAATTGCTCAAATTTAAACCGTTAAATCCATAAGAAAACGTTTGCGTCAGCATTTTTTCTGTTAAAATGCGCGCCAACTTAAGATGAAGAATTCATGAATTGGTTAGATTTTGTCATTTTAGGCGTGATCGGCTTCTCTGCCGTGATCAGTTTAGTTCGTGGTTTCGCTAAAGAAGCGTTGTCATTAGTTATTTGGTTTGGAGCATTTTTTATTGCTAGCCAGTACTACGCTAAATTAGCAATGTACTTCACCAATATCGAAGATGAGATGTTTCGTAACGGAACTGCGATAGCAGCATTGTTTGTTGCAACGTTAGTTGTTGGTGCCTTAGTTAACTATGTCATCGGTCAACTAGTTCAGAAAACAGGTCTGTCGGGTACAGACAGAATCCTCGGTGTCGTTTTTGGCGGTTTACGTGGTGTTCTGATTGTCTCAGCAGTGTTGTTTTTCATGGATGCGTTTACTGCATTCCCAAGTTCTGAGTGGTGGAAGAATTCGCAGTTGGTTCCGGAGTTTAGCCGAATCATTGCGCCGTTCTTTGAGCATTTACAAGCAACATCTAGTTTCTTATCTGGCGCGCTCTAGCGCCAGTTAATGTCGAAAATCGAGGATTAGGACATGTGTGGTATTGTTGGAATCGTGGGTTCAACACCTGTAAACCAGTCTATTTATGACGCTTTAACGGTATTGCAGCATCGTGGCCAAGATGCCGCTGGTATTTGTACCATAGAAAGCAATCGTTTCCGTCTGCGTAAGGCGAACGGTTTAGTTAAAGATGTTTTTGAAGCAAAACACATGCAGCGCCTCCAAGGTAACGTTGGTATTGGTCATGTTCGTTATCCTACAGCGGGAAGTTCGAGTGCTTCTGAAGCGCAACCTTTCTACGTAAACTCTCCTTTTGGCATCACGTTGGCGCACAACGGTAACCTAACGAATGCAAGTGAAGTTCGTGAGAAGTTGTTCGAAAAAGACCGCCGTCATGTCAACACAACGTCTGACTCTGAAGTTCTACTCAACGTATTAGCTCATGAGATCGATACGGTTAAAGGTAATGTGACTTCAGAAGATGTATTCCGCGCCGTTGCAAACGTGCACCGTACTATTCGTGGTGCTTACGCAGTGACAGCGATGATCATCGGCCACGGCATGATCGCATTCCGTGACCCACATGGTATTCGTCCACTGTGTCTTGGTAAGCGTGAAATTAACGGTAAAACAGAGTACATGGTTGCGTCTGAATCAGTAGCGTTAGACGCTGTTGGTTTTGATTTTATGCGCGACGTTGCTCCTGGTGAAGCTATCTACGCAACATTCGATGGTGAGCTTTTCACTAAACAATGCGCAGACAACCCACAACTAAACCCATGTATTTTTGAGTTTGTTTACTTTGCTCGTCCTGATTCATTCATCGATAAAATTTCGGTTTACAGCGCACGCGTTGAGATGGGTGAGATGTTAGGTAAGCGTATTAAAGAAGAGTACGCAGACCTAGACATTGACGTGGTTATTCCAATTCCTGAAACATCAAATGATATTGCGCTACGCATTGCTCAAGCGATTGATAAGCCATATCGTCAAGGTTTCGTGAAAAACCGTTACGTTGGCCGCACGTTTATCATGCCTGGTCAGCAGCAACGTAAGAAGTCGGTTCGCCGTAAACTCAACGCGATTCGTTCTGAGTTTAAAGGTAAGAACGTTCTATTGGTTGATGACTCGATTGTTCGTGGTACAACATCAGAGCAGATCATTGAGATGGCTCGTGACTCTGGTGCAAGCAAAGTGTTCATGGTTTCTGCTGCTCCTGAGGTTCGTTTCCCGAATGTTTACGGCATCGATATGCCAAGCGCGACGGAACTCATTGCTCATGGCCGTGATAACGAAACGATTTGTAAGCAGATTGGCGCAGACGCTTTGATCTTCCAAACGCTACCAGACTTAATCTCTGCTGTAGGTATGGGCAATCAAGACATCTCTCGTTTTGATACTTCAGTATTCAACGGCGAGTATGTAACAGGCGATATCGACCAAGCGTACCTAGATTTCCTAGATTCTTTACGTAATGACGATTCAAAGGTTGAGCGTGAGATTCAACAAGATCTCGCGAACCTAGAGTTACATAACGAAGGCGCTTAGCGTACTCATAAAACATGAGTAATAAAAAACCAGAGCATCGGCTCTGGTTTTTTTGTTTGCGGGGAAGGGGATTGAATCTTAGTGAATGTGGTATGCGATCACAAAATCGATAAACAATCTAACCTTCTCTGGCAGGTGGTCTTTGTGGTTATAAAGCATGTAAATATCACGAGGGTTAGCACTCCAGTCTTCTAGGACTTGCACTAAGCTGCCATCTTCAATGTATTCACGGATCATGACATCAGGCATTAGGGTGATACCTAGGCCCTCTGAACAGGCTTGTCTCACGACATTAAGCGCATTCGCATTGAAACGACCTTTCTCGCTATTAATAACTGTCTCGTCATTCGAATTACTCAGTTGCCACTTAATCAGCGGGTAACCTTTGAGTAAAGAATGATTCGCCAGTTCTTCAGCGTGGCTTGGAGCTGGGTTCTTCGCTAAATAGTCAGGGCTCGCGATCAGAATGTCTTTGACTTCACTGATCTTTCTGGCGATTAAGCTTGAATCACGCTGCGGGCCAACTCTGAAAATGACATCCCACTCTGTTGGGTCGAGCTGATCAGCTTGGTTATTCATCATTAACTCAATATTGATATCAGGGTATTGAGTCATGAATTCGCTGAACATCGGCATCATCATGCGCTTGGTCAGGTTAGAGGGAGCGGTAATGCGAATCTTCCCTGAAGCACCCTTACACACGTCAGTAAGTTCTTCTGCAGTAGAAGATAGACGTTGTAGTAACGGTGAGCATTCATTGAAAAAACGTTCGCCAGCCTCTGTTAAAGAGAGTTTACGCGCGTGTCTATTGAGAAGCCTTAGGTTCAAAGAATCTTCTAAGGCTTGGATGCGTCGTGTAATGGTCGCAACCGGAATCATAGTCTTGCGCGATGTTGCGGTGTAGCTCCCATTTTCAACGACGAGTCGAAAGAGGTTTAAATCATCTAATTTCATAAATCCAGACACATTTGTTTACAATCTCATCTAATTTATACGTAATATTGAGATCAATGTTTGCGTTAAGTCAACTCGTTGCACTATTTACCAGTATTCCAACCCTTGTCACGAATTACCAGTAAAGAGTGCACATTTGTGTATTTAGCATTTTATTACTAAGTTTTATATTAGTTCTTAGAACAGATAACAATAATAATTCGACTTAGTTTTGTGAGGTTAGAGATTATGTACAAAACTCACAGTCAGCCAGTAATGACCTCGGCTCAGGAAGTTCCCAACCAGAAATGCGTTATGTTGGTTGATGATGATCCTATTTTTCGCCGTATAACCAGCGCCTATTTAGACAAGATTGGTTATAAAGTGGTTGAGGCTGAAAATGGACTGGACGCTCTGCAAAAGCTTAGAGACTCAGCGCCAGATTTAATTGTGTGTGACTTATCAATGCCGATTCTGGACGGCATAGAGCTGGTAGAAGAGCTCAGCTTGGAGTACCCGTCATTGCCTATGATCGTTGTGTCTGGCACCGATGATATGTCTGATGTCGCAAAAGCACTGCGTTTTGGTATCAAAGACTTTTTAGCGAAACCTCTAGAGGATCACGGTCACTTAGGAAGTGCAATTGCGAATACATTGACAGATTCGTTCGATAACATTTCAGACCAACGAGATTTTTCAAGCCAATGGTTTTGTGTCGATGATGGGGGAGAGATCCCAGAAGACCAAGAGTTGCATTGGCATCTAAACTACCTGCAAGAGAACCCGAGTGCTGCAAGAGACTTATTGCACGCGCTGCTTCCAGAGAAAGACACACGACAAGGCTCATGGCGTTGTAGCTATCGATTGTTACAGTCGACAGAAATGATGCCGCTTGTTTTTGATTACGCGTGGATGATGAACGGACAGTTTGCTTTTTACCTCGTCGACTCGTCTTCTTCCGATAATGGCAGCTCAGCCAGTACCCTGTTGGTAAGAGCGCTATTCCACGATTACATACGCAATAGAAAAGATTTTAACGTTGATCTCAAAGATATTGCTGAGATTCTAGAGAAAGGCATTCAATGCTCCAAATGTGCAACACCGGTTAACGCTTTGTTCGGTGTCGCTGATCTCGCTGAAGGTACTATTTCTATTTTGCCTGCGGGCTTAGACGGGCAGTGGTCAAATGGTGAGTTGAATCAACACATTGCTGCTGGTGAACGTTTGGGAGAAAATTGTAAGAAGAACTTCATTACTCGTGACTTGCCCATTCAACAGGGCTGTCAGCTGACATTAAGCCTACTGGGTTCTGCGAGTTTCAGCTTAGATATCCACCAAGGGTCAACCGATTAACCCTATTTTTCCTCGGTTTTTGTGAATAATTGATTAAGGTATAGTTGCGCAAATGGTGTGGCTATGCCTTTTTTGTTAAATGTCGATTTAGCAAAGAGGGTTTGGTTCGCCAGATACTTACCTTTACTAACAAAAATAAGAAGCAATCATGGCAGATAACAAAGACTTTAAAGACCCGTTTAATGTATTCTATTTTCTCGGTTTTTTAGCCGCATTTTTAATGATTCCATTGCTACCAGCAACACTAACGTTGATTCGTGTATTCAATGGCTACGCAACATTCTAGTTAAGTTATTTTAGTCAACCTATGATAGCTAACTCAAGGAGGCCACAATTAGCGTTCGAGTTCTAAGCCTGAATATTGCTGGTGGCCTTTGTATATTCCTCGCGGTTTTAGGTATTGTTTTACCTGTTCTGCCCACAACACCTTTCCTCCTTCTTGCTAGCGCATGCTTTATGCGAAGTAATCCTAAAGTTCACAAATGGATGCATGAGCATAAAACACTCGGCCCGCTACTGAACAATTGGTATCAACATGGTGCTGTGACCAAACAAGTTAAAACGCGTGGCGTATTCTTTATCTTGTTGAGTTTTGCGTTATCGATCTACTTTGCCCCGATCATTTGGGTCAAGGCCTTCCTAATTTGTGTACTTGTTATTCTTCTCACATGGTTTATGCGACTTCCAACCCATGAGTTGGTTGCTGACAGCAAAGAAAATCACTACCATTAAGCCAGTGTGCCTGCTTCAATAGCGGGCGTTTATTATTTCAGCAATCAGAGTTATGACTCTCGTTGCAATGAATACCAATCGTACCTTTCCTTAATCCAGTGCATTAACGTGTTCGACTCGTTAATGAGAGTTTGGAAAGCGGCCTAATGAAGTGCATAAGATTATGAACACAGAAAAAATCGCTCTGATCAAAGCAAGCATCAAAACCATTCCTGATTACCCAAAAGCGGGTATCTTATTCCGTGACGTGACAAGCTTGATGGAAGATCCAGCCGCGTACAAAGCGACGATCGAACTGTTAGCGGAAACTTATAAGGACATGGGCTTTACTAAGATCGTGGGCACTGAAGCTCGTGGTTTCTTGTTTGGTGCACCTTTAGCTTTAGAGCTAGGTGTTGGCTTTGTTCCTGTTCGTAAGCCAGGCAAGCTGCCTCGTGAAGTTGTGGCACAATCTTATGAGCTTGAGTACGGCACGGATACGTTAGAAATCCATACGGATGCAATTGTTGAAGGCGACAAAGTCCTTATGGTTGATGACTTGTTAGCAACTGGCGGTACGATTGAAGCAACAACTAAGTTGATCCGCCAACTTGGCGGTGTGGCAGAGCACGCTGCATTCGTTATTAACCTTCCAGAAATCGGTGGTGAAAAACGCTTACAAGGTTTAGATCTTGAAGTGTTTAGCATCTGCGAATTCGACGGTCACTAATCCTTTCGGAATTATTCATGAGCTATCTTGCGTTAGCGCGAAAATGGCGACCAACCAAATTCAAAGAAGTGGTTGGTCAAGCCCATGTTTTAACAGCATTAGAGAATGCACTTAGCCAGAACAGGTTGCACCATGCTTACCTGTTCAGCGGGACTCGAGGTGTCGGTAAAACGACCATCGGCCGCTTATTCGCTAAGGGCCTAAACTGTGAAACAGGCATTACCTCAACACCTTGTGGTGAGTGTGCAACCTGTAAAGAGATCGATGAAGGTCGTTTTGTTGATCTTCTCGAAATCGATGCTGCATCTCGAACTAAGGTTGAAGATACCCGCGAGCTTCTGGACAACGTCCAGTACAAGCCTGCACGTGGTCGCTTCAAGGTTTACCTGATCGATGAAGTACACATGCTGTCTAGGCACAGTTTCAACGCGCTTCTAAAAACCTTAGAAGAGCCGCCTGAGTATGTGAAGTTCTTGCTCGCAACGACTGATCCACAAAAGCTTCCGGTTACGATTCTCTCGCGTTGTCTTCAGTTTCATCTCAAGCCGATTAGCGTCGATAATATCCACGAGCAGCTCGATCATATTCTTGAACAAGAAAGTGTGACCTCGGAGTCTCGTGCACTTGGTATGATTGCCCATGCAGCTGACGGCAGTATGCGTGACGCACTGAGCCTAACGGATCAAGCTATTGCGTTGGGTAACGGTAATGTTGAGACAGACACTGTGGCTCATATGCTCGGTACTCTGGACACTGATCAAGCGATTCATCTACTTGAAGCTATCAGCAGTAAGCAGCCACAAGTGGCAATGGCTTGCATTCAAGGTCTTGCCGAGAATGGCGTGGAATGGGATGGGTTGTTGAGTCAACTTGCGACCCAGTTGCATCGTCTGGCCATGTACCAAGCGCTGCCATCAACCTTAGATAAAGCGCAGCCTGATGCTGAACGTCTAGAACTGCTTAGCAAAGCGTTGAGCCCACAAGATATCCAGCTGTACTATCAGATTGTGTTGAAAGGGCGTCAAGACCTTCCATTATCACCAACCGCTCGTGTTGGCATTGAGATGGTGGTTCTGCGTTTGTTGGCATTCAGACCGGCAGAGCAAGTTAGTGCGACGGCTATCTCGACTGAGTCGACTCGCCCAGCGCAAGCAGGTCAAGCTCCAACTCAAAGTGTAGCTCAGCCTGTGAGCCCACCTGCGCCAATGGCAGCTCCGAGACAGCCAGTTCAGGCTCCTGTGGTTTCACAGCCTCAAGTGCAGCAACAAGCGCCTCAACAAGCTCCTGTTCAGCAGCCTGTGCAACAGCAACAACAGAACCCGGCGCAATATTCAGATTCGCAAGGTTACGCTGATCATTCAGGCAACCAAGGTTATCCAGAACAGGATTACCCACACAGTCAGTATGATGCGCCACCTGCTTATGACGAACGTCCTAGCTACGGTGCAGAGCAAGCGATGAGTCCTGCGACTCAGCAAATGCCACCACAGCAGAATCAAGCGACGAATCAGAGCCAGCCTCAACAGGCTAGCACTGGACCGACGCAACAAGAGCAACCAGCACGCTCTTCATCGCCAGTAAGTGGTTTACGCCACCAACTGCGTTCTCAACGCAGAGGCAGTGCAGCTCCAGAAAGCAAAGGCTCAACGCCAAAAAAGGCTAAAGCGACACCAGCTAAAACTTCAGTTCTTGACCGAGTTGCTCAGCAACACGGTGGTTCTGAGCGGGTGTCGCAAGCTTCTTTAAAGACCTCTTCGACAGAAAATGTTACCAATGATAATGAACCTTATCGTTGGAAACCGTCTAAACCTGTAGTAAAAGAAGTCAGCAAAGAGCTTACACCTACTCAGATCAAGCGCGCGCTTGAGCATATTAAGACACCAGAAATGGTCGAGAAATTGCTCAAAGAATCTATTGCTCAAGATGACTGGTCCGCCACGATTCAAAAGCTAGAGACCGCGAAGCTTGTTGAACAGTTAGCGTTGAACTCCGTGTTTGATAAAAATGGCACTTCGATTGCCTTAACGTTGAGAGCGAGCCAAGCTCACTTGAATACCGACCGTGCACAAAGCGAGCTATTACAGTCGCTCAATGCTGTGCTCGGAGAAGAGTGTCATTTGAGTGTGGAAATCGGCGATGGTGGGGAAACGCCACTAGAATTAAGAGAAAGGCTGTATCAAAGCAAGTTGAAAGACGCGTTTTCCAGTTTGGAGAACGATGCCAACGTACAGTTTATCGAAAGACGTTTTGCTGCCGAGCTTGATAGAGATAGCGTTCGTCCAATATAACGTTCCTCCAATGCAACGTTCTATCAGGATAGAGAGATCTTTCATTTAGTGATGGGCATATCATCCTTGGAACGCAAATCAGAGAACTGAACTCGTGGGGTTGAATCACAAAGCTTTAACCCCCATTTAAGCCCTTAGTAGCTTAAATGATTTTATATAAACCAATTAGACCAGAGAGTAATAACATGTTTGGTAAAGGCGGTATGGGCAACATGATGAAGCAAGCCCAGCAAATGCAAGAGCGCATGCAAAAGCTTCAAGAAGAAATCGCAAATATGGAAGTTACAGGTGAGTCAGGTGCTGGCCTTGTAAAAGTTACGATTACTGGTAGTCACAGTGTTCGTCGCGTTGATATCGATGAAAGCCTAATGGAAGACGATAAAGAGATGCTTGAAGATCTTATCGCAGCCGCTTTCAACGATGCAGCTCGTCGTGTTGAAGAGACTCAAAAAGAGAAAATGGCTGGCGTAACTGGTGGGATGCAACTTCCACCAGGTATGAAAATGCCTTTCTAAGCGACTTATTTATAAGAGACTTGTCTCTATCAACGGCCTATTTTGAATAGGCCGTTACTTTAAAAGTTAGAACGGTTAAATATGCGTACCAGTCATATGCTGGAGCATTTGATGGAGGCCTTACGTTGTCTACCTGGGGTTGGCCCCAAGTCGGCGCAGCGTATGGCCTTTCATTTGTTACAGCGCGATAGAAAAGGCGGCCTACAGTTGGCTGAAGCTCTTAGCCAAGCAATGACTGAAATTGGTCATTGTAATGAGTGCCGTACTTTTACTGAAGAAGATACTTGCCACATTTGTACCAATCCTAAACGTCAGGATAACGGTCAAATCTGTGTAGTTGAGAGCCCTGCAGACATTGCAGCCATTGAAGCAACTGGCCAATATTCAGGTCGTTACTTTGTGCTTATGGGGCATCTTTCACCACTTGATGGTATCGGTCCAAGTGATATCGGTCTCGATGTTTTGGATTACCGTTTACGTCGTGGTGATATCACTGAAGTAATTCTAGCGACCAACCCGACAGTTGAAGGGGAAGCAACAGCGCATTACATTGCTGAGCTATGTAATGCGCATGAAGTGAACGCAAGTCGTATCGCCCATGGTGTTCCCGTTGGTGGTGAGCTAGAGCTGGTGGATGGCACCACGCTTTCGCACTCCTTACTCGGTCGTCATAAGATCTAAAAAAGCCGCTCATTGAGCGGCTTTTTATTTGTTCTAAACTCTTATCTATTTAATGCTTAATCCTTGCCACGTACTGCTTTGTAAATCATCGCGCCAATCACGGCGCCAATAATCGGTGCAACCCAGAATAGCCATAATTGCGACACAGCCCAATCACCGACAAACACAGCTACGCCAGTACTTCGAGCGGGGTTCACTGAGGTATTGGTTACAGGGATACTGATAAGGTGAATTAGGGTTAAACAAAGACCGATAGCAATAGGTGCAAATCCAGCCGGTGCTTTTGAATCGGTTGCGCCCATGATCACGAACAGGAACACCATGGTCATGACCACTTCACACACGAGTGCTGCGGTAAGTGAATAACCACCAGGAGAATGTTCACCATAACCATTTGAAGCAAAGCCTGATGAGACAACGTCAAAACCTGCTTGGCCGGAAGCTATGACAAATAGCACGCCACCCGCGATAATACCGCCTATCACTTGGGCGATAATATAAGGCGCAACATCTTTGCCATCAAAGCGACCACCACTCCATAGACCGATGGTGACAGCAGGGTTGAGGTGACAACCTGATATATGCCCAATAGCAAAGGCCATGGTGAGTACGGTTAAACCAAAGGCGAGGGAAACTCCGAGTAGACCAATTCCCACATCGGGGAAAGCGGCGGCCAAGACTGCACTACCACAACCACCTAACACCAACCAAAATGTACCGAACATTTCTGCGATATACTTATTCATAACTATCCTTATTAATCTTTACCAGTATCAATAAGATAGTTTAAATTTATCAAAGTTGTGAAATCTTGGGCATATATAAAAAGAAAAGTATTCTTAGGTTATTGCTTCGAGCTCAATAAGGTTATCAAGTGCTTCTTGATCTGTTTTTCCACAGATGACAGGACAAGCTTTAAATTGGTGACACACCTTGGGGCGTGAAGACTGACCAAATAGCTTACAGAGGTTTTGCTCATTTAATTGAATGCAACGCACGCCAGCAGGCTTGCCATTTGGCATTCCAGGAATAGCAGATGTAATACTTGGAGCAACACAGCATGCTCCACAACCTAGGCGACATTCCATCAAATTAAACTCACTAAATAACAGGGTGCGCGATAGTAGCAAAAAATGATGAGAGTGACAGCTGTTGATTGAATCAAAGAATGAACAATTATTATCCTTGAACTTTTTATGGGCTAGCGGTATAACACGCACCCCAGTAAAAGAGTAAGAAGTAATCCTATGACGAATCCATTTTGGCAAGAAAAGACACTAGAGCAAATGACCGAGAACGAGTGGGAATCACTGTGTGACGGTTGTGGTAAGTGTTGCCTACATAAACTAATGGATGAAGATAGCGATGAAGTTTACTACACCAACGTGGCGTGCAGCTGGTTAAACGACAAAACATGTTCGTGTAAAGACTACCCGAACCGCTTTACTTCAGGTGAAGAGTGTTTGAAGCTGACTCGTGACAAGATTCATGAATTCCACTGGCTACCAGATACTTGTGCTTACCGCCTTCTATCGGAATCTAAGCCGATTCCAGAGTGGCACCCATTGATCACGGGTTCTAAATCAGAGATGCATGCTGCTGGTGAAAGCGTTCGTAACAAAGTGGTATACGAAATCGATGTTGTCGATTGGGAAGACCACATCTTGAATCACCCGAATCGCTAGCTATTCTACAAACAGCCGCTCTTTAGCGGCTGTTTTGCTATTTGGCGTCGCCTAAATTTAAAACTTACTTAACTTAAAGGCTTAAATATTTAGAGCCTTAAAAATTAAAACAAAAAACGCCCCGAAGGGCGTTAAGTGAAACGAGCAAAAAAGATTCAGGCTAGTTTACTTGTTGTTTAATGTACTCACCCAGTTCTGAGTGGTGCATGATTTTCGAAACTGGCAATATCTTCTCGGCAGGGCCCCAAGCAAACACGTTTACTGGTGTGTGAGTATGTGTACCTGTACCCCAAACGATGTTTTGACCTGTTGCTTGTTCGCGGGCAAGCAAGTTGCCACGGTCGTTATAAGGGAAGAATGCATCGAAATCGTTGATAGCAGGCACTTCTTCTGCCGATAAATATTTGTGTTGAGCCAATCGGTATGGATTCGGCTTACTCGCTAACACGTTTTTCGCTTGTTCCGCTGTGATAGGGAACTCACTACTTTTGTTAACGATTTCAGCGAGCTTTTCAGGTGTTTGCTGCGCTTTATCCAGCTTCTGAAATTCACTGATCATGCCGTAGTAGCTTTGCTTCTGATTGTATAAACCATCAAGAATATCGAATGCGCCAAAGTTAAAGTTGGGTGCATAGTCGCGATCAGCGAAGGCTTCGCCAGAACGTTTCTGTGGTTTTGGAAGCTCATTAGAAGAGTAGCTGAACCCAAAAGAACCTGTTTCGTGGTCTGCGGTCACAATCACAAGCGTGTCTTCACGATCTTTCGCCCATTCATACACAGTTTGGATTGCTTCATCGAACTTAAGCAATTCATGCAGCATCGTACCTGCATCGTTACTGTGGCCTGCCCAGTCTATTTGGCCACCTTCGACCATTAGGAAAAAGCCATCTTCATCTTTGGATAGGATGTTGAGCGCTTTTTGTGTCATCTCTTTCAAGCTTGGCTGAGTTCGTTCGCCACTCTTTTTCTTATTGCTATAAGCGATGCCATCGTCCATGCCTGAGTAGGCAAACAGACCAAGTAACTTTTCGCCTTTAGCGTCGTCTAGCATGTTGCGGTTAAACGCTAATTGGTAGCCGTCTTTCTCTGCTTCAGTAAGAAGGTTACGGTTGTCTTTACGCTTTGATTTTAGGTAAACATCACCTTGAGTCAGTTGCTCAAGCTGCTTATAGGTTTCACCTTTGTCGTTGGTCGATTTAGGAATCCAATGACGTAGCCCTCCAGATAGCATCACATCAGCGCCAGTTGCAAGCATATCGGATGCGATTTGATTCTCTAAAGATCGGTGAGGTTGGTGAGCGGCAAAAGAAGCTGGAGTCGCGTGAGTTAAGCGCGTGTCGGAAACTAAGCCAGTCGCTTTGCCTGCTTTTTTCGCTTTCTCAAGTACTGTCTCAACATGGTTACCCTGGGAATCGATACCGATTACTTCTGAACCGCTGTAAATACCCGTTGCAAGCATGGTCGCAGAGCAAGCTGAATCCACTACGATTGCGTCTTCCGGATGTGTAAGGGATGAACCAATAACCCCTTCTTGAGCAAGTTGATAAAGGGCCGTTTTTTTCCCTTTATAGATGGAGTTTGGCGCTTGGTTTGCGTAGGTTTCCAATAAACCAACTTGCTGAGGTCCCATACCATCGCCAATCATCAGAATGACATTTTTGATTTCTGCTGAAAGTACGTTGAATGAGAGTGTAGAGGTTACCACTGCGGTAACAATTGGTTTCATAAAGTGCTTCATTAGTTATCCCTTTTTATATAAGCGGGATGATTAGAACACCGATTTGTGTCAAAGTCGTTTCATATTTGTTTCATCAATATGAAATTGAGCAATAACTCAAGTTTTTAGAAAAGCATAAAAAAAGGCTCACATTTCTGTGAGCCTTTGTCGTATTTAGGAGAGTCCAAATAAATGGACTGTGTCATGGCTAATGTCAAGCAAGTGGCAGTTCAGCAACCACCTGATTGAACGCGACTCGAGCTTTCTGAGCTTGCTCTGATAACTCAACTTTTTTCGCTTGAGCTGTACTTAGGCTGTTTTCAGCCTGCTCAAGTGCTTGTTGTAGGTTTTCAGGAAGTTCATGTGTTTCCATTTGCGCACCTTGTTCAAGAACATAAGCGCGGATTTCTTTCTTCACGTCGGCAAGGGCTTTGTAAGCTTCACGTTCAAGTTCTGCGGCATCTTGTGCTGCATCTTTCTCTTTCTCGAACTGTGCCAGTGCCATACCTTCTGCCGACCATGGGTCCATGTCTGGCAGCTCTTCGATGTTAATCGTTGGCTCGATGTAACTCTCTTGGTGACGTAAATCGAGGCTCGTTGCACGAACGGCTGAGATCATCAACATCACAGAGATAGCCAGTAGCGGTAAACCACCAACAATCGCAGCTGTTTGAAGCGTACTTAAACCACCAAGGAACATTAGAATCGTCGGTAGGAATGATAGGGTAAATGCCCAGAACATACGGTTCCAACGCATTGGCTCTTCGGTCACGTTATTCTGAACCACAGAAGCCAGAATGTAAGAAATCGAGTCAAAGGTTGTCGCAGTGAAAATAATACACAGCAGTGTAAATACTGCGATCACTAACGTGCTCATTGGCAGTTGTGCCAGCATTGAAAAAATCGCTTTGGTTGCGCCTTCTTCGTTTAGGATTGCGACAACATCGAGTTCACCAGATAACTGCAGGGATAAACCGTAGTTACCTAAGATCATGAAGAATAAGAAACAGCCTAATGAACCAAAGAAGATAGAGCCTGACACCATCTGTTTAATGGTTCTGCCGCGAGAGATACGCGCAACAAACAGGCCCATACTTGGTGCGAAAACTAGCCACCACGCCCAGTAGAAAATGGTCCAATCTTGTGGGAAATGTGTGTTTTCGAACGTGCCGTAGCCGCCGAATGGTTCAGCCCATGTTGCCATCACGAAGAAGTTAGACAATAGGCGACCAATCGAGTCTAAGCCTGTTTCAAGCATGAAAATCGTTGGACCAGCGATTAGGACGAATACCAATAATCCCATCGCACCCCAGAAGTTAATGTTACTGAGGATCTTGATGCCTTTTTCCAAACCCGCATACGATGAGTACGCGAATATCGCAGTACAAACCAGAAGCACCATAACTTGAGTTAGGTTATTTTTTGGCAAGCCGAATAGGTGGTTAAGACCTTCAGTAATAAGAGGAGCAGCTAAACCTAACGTTGTCGCAGCACCACCTAATAGGCCGAAGATAAATAGGATATCTACTACTTTACCGGCAACACCGCGGCTATGGTGTTCACCTAGTACAGGCATTAATGCGCTAGAAATTTTTAGTACAGGCTGTTTACGTACATAGAAAAAGTAGGCAATAGGAATTGCAGGGATTAGGTAAATAGACCAAGCAATTGGACCCCAGTGGAATAAACCATAGGTCGCAGCCCAACGAACGGCTTCTTCACTGCCAGGTTCTAGTTGGAAAGGTGGTGATTGATAGTAGTAAGCCCACTCAATACAACCCCAGTACAAGATACTTGCCCCGATACCACCACAGAAAAGCATTGCTGCCCATGATGCGGTTTTGAACTCAGGTTCTTCATCAGCTTCACCCAGTTTAATTTGTCCCATGTCACTGAACACAACGTAAACCATGAAGGCACAAGCTGCGAGTCCAAGCGCTAGGTACAAGAAACCAAGTTGGTCTGTCATAAATGTTTTAGCTACCGCAATCCAGTCTGCTCCTTGCGTCGGGAACATAATCAGCGGGAAGACGATCGTGAGTAGGAGTGCTATCGCACCAAAAAAGGTTGGCTTATCAATAAGCGCAAAAGAGTTTTTCACGAGTATTATTCCATTAAAATGAGAGCGGAATTATGTCGTGAACTCGTTTTTTAGGACAAATCGGGTCTGTTGTCGTGACGACAAATCGTTTTTGCAATGAAGAGGCTCAGTGCAATAGGGACAATGCACTTGGTGCAGAGAAAGGAATACAGTAAAGGTAGATAAAGTTAAATCAGAGCGAGAAGAATGCCACCAACCGTTGCCGCTGCGGATAAGTATTGCCCTGCTGAATAAGAGTTATCTTCCTCTTCTTCAATCTTATCTGGGTGATCCATACCAAGCGCGCCATGAGCAAATGACTCAACCTTATCCGTTACGGTTTCATTCTCTGCTGCAACTCTCTTCGCTTCTTTATCGATTTCTTTAAGGGCAGATAATAGGGCTTTGCCTTCATCGGAAAGCTTAACGGTATTTTGCTCAACCTTAAGAGGTGCAGGCTTTTCAGCTTCAATGCTTTTAGCTTGTGCGTTCATTTGCGAAGGTGAATACAGCTGAGTGTTACTCGTTCCTACTGGCGTCATATCGCTCTCCTTACCTATCCTTAAATATAGTATCGGCAGAGGTGTGAAAAACTTGTGCAATTAATCACCGTGCTGATGATTTTTTATTCGCACATTACATTTTCGTCTGCTTAGTCAAACTGCTTGGTAATTAAGCAATTCCTATGCCGATAACAATATTTATCTCAGGTCGCGATTGAAGAAACCTTTAGCGTACTAGGTTTCTCGCTTACCAGACTTCTCGCTTACCAGACTTCAACTTAAATAAAGCTTAAGTCTGGAGAGCGAGTTTAATCGCACTTGAGCTCGGATCCGCGCTTAGATAGGTGCTTGTATGCCTTCATTCGGTTCTCTTTTTTAACAAAGCGAGCCGGTGGCGAAAGCACTTCAAGCTGATAGTCACTGCTATCCGATGAGATTTCTTCAACTGGGCTGATGATGGCAATTTTCAAATCAGGGTTACGACGTAGAATTGATGCTGCAGTACCTAAACCACCTTCGGTGTGGAATTTACCCGCTACATGGATCACCTGTTGTTCAGGGTTCGATGCTAGGTAATCCACAATCGATTCAGCCATAGTTTCGTCCCACGTTACCTGAGCAGCAAACTGTTTTTCTGTTTGCTCTGGTGTGCCGTGATGCATTGAAGCCATGAACTTTTCTTTGTAAGGGCTATTGCCAGTATCGACTTCGGATGCAACCCAGTTTCGTTGCTCTGAAGATAGCTGATCTAGATAGGATAATCCCTTACGGCCAATACACTGTACAAACGGCTTTGGTGCGTTGGCCGCAATGATATCGACGTCGTTGGTTTTAGCGAACTCAACTAACGCGCGGTAATCACTTTCGTAGTTTGGCCAAGCAGCCGCTTGAGACATAAGAACTTGTTCGCCAATCTCATCATTTAGATATTGGTTTAATGTGTCTTGATGTTCTCGAGTGAATTGTTCCATTGAAAGCGCGATGTTTGATGTGGCATTGCGGCGCGCTTTTAAGAAGTCGGTTTGAAAGCGATGGATTGCCGAGTGAGTGTGCCATTCGCCAATAAGAACCACATCAGCATCAATCAACTGTTGAGGGAGAGCCTCAAGAGAAAGCGTTTTGCCTTGTGGAGAAGCAAACTGGTAGTCATAGAATGTGGAAACGACTTGCGTCTGCGTGTTAGCTACTTTTTGAGAAGTGCTGTTTGAAGGTTGATTAGCACAAGCTGTAAGCAGGGTAGCTAATCCGATAAGAATAATACGTTGCATGAAATGCCTCCTTGAAGAACACGCATACTAAAGGAGGCAAGATGAGATTTCAATGCAAACGATAATCAATATCAATTAAAGTTGTTTGCGGTACACTCGCAGCATAAAGTCAGCTTCACAGTTGAATAGCTCGGTATCGATGAGTTGTTGTTTAAACTCTTCACTCGCTTTCCAAGCAAACGGCGTCATCTGTAGCAGGTCAAATGCATCCGACCCAGATAGTTCCATCATATAGTTTAGTTGCTCTTGGTGTTCAAGAGTAAAACCTTCGATCACTTCTGGGTCTTCATCGTGCAAACGAACGCCATCATAAATAGCATCACGTAGTTGATACAGGTGTCGACTGGCTGGTGTCACGGTGATCACGACGCCATTGTCTTTGATTGTGCGCTGTAACTCTTCAGCCTTACATGGTGCATAAATGCGCAGAATGCCGTCTAAGCTATTTTCAGCAAAGGGTAGGCGATGACTCGAAGCAACAGAGAAATCGACCGCAGGGTAGCGTTTAGCCGCGTATTTGATAGCAATCTTAGAAATGTCTAGGCCAAAAGTAGCGCCGTTCTTTTCTTGAAGATTTACCGCAATTTCGTTGGTGTAGTAACCTTCGCCACAACCAATATCTAATAGGCTAGGCGCCTCTTCTGGTAGATAGCGAGAACATAATGTCACCACCGCTTGGCGCATTGGATCGTAATGGTTGCCTTCAAGGAAGCGGCGACGTGCCTGCATCATCTCTTTGTTGTCACCTGGATCTTTTGAGCGTTTGTGGTGCGCTGGCATCAAATTGACATAGCCTTCTTTCGCTAGGTCGAACTGATGGTTCTTTTCACACTTAAACGTACGATCGTTTTGAGATAAAGGTTGGTGACACAAAGGGCATTGGTAAGTCATGACGATCTCAGAGGCATAGAGTTGGGCGAAGATTCTATCAAAAAGGTCTGCATCAGGCTAAATAAAAAGGCGAGAATATCCGCTTCTAGAATAGTGGGCTTATGGCTTATTACAATAAAAATCAGAGCTTAGGTTTAGGTCACGTTTATCTGCGTTTTTTCTGGGTATCGTCAACGCTTTCCTACTGTTTAATTAGAAGCTGATATGACAAAGAAAATCATCCTAGATACAGATCCGGGCATCGATGATGCAATGGCCATCCTATTTGCGGAAGCACATCCGGATATTGAGCTGGTGGGCATCACCACTGTTTATGGTAATGCGACGATTGACAACGGAACTCAAAATGCTCTTTATCTGAAGCAGAAGTTTGGAATGAAGGCGCTTGTGGCTAAGGGAACGGATAAGCCGTTAATAAGAGATCCCGTTGGAGCCACGGTTGTGGTGCATGGCGAGGCTGGATTTGGGGATGTGAAAGCGCCAAGTTCATTAGATGTTACAGCGATTGATAAGCCGGCTTACCAGTTCATTATCGACAGTGTTCGAGCGGAACCGGGAGAGATCACTCTTGTGGCGGTTGGCCCTCTTACTAACCTCGCGCTCGCTCTGGAAGCGGATCCTGAAATTGTCGACTTAGTAAAAGAAGTGGTCATTATGGGGGGCGCGTTCGGTGAAAATGACCATAGAGGTAACGTGACGCCATTTGCTGAAGCGAATATCCATGATGATCCTCACGCTGCGGATAAGGTGTTTACGGCATCATGGCCAGTGGTAATTATCGGGCTAGATGTCACTGAGGAGAGCTTCTTTACTGGTCAATACCTTGATGATTTACGAGATGATGCTGGAGAGGTAGGGCAGTTTATCTGGGATGTTAGTCGTTACTACTTAAAGTTCTATTCTGAAAAGGTAGGAATGGAAGGTTGTCATGTTCACGATCCTTCAGCCATTGCTTATGTTATCCAACCATCTCTATTTACCTGTCGTAGTGGCTCGGTCAGAGTAGTGACTGATGGCCCCGCAGAAGGAATGACAATTCAGAAAGTTGATCAACGTAAATATATGAATGATGAGTGGAGTGCATTCCCTGCACAAAAGGTCGGCGTTCAAGTGGACAACAATGCTCTATTGTCACTCTATAGAGAAACTTTAGTTCACTATTCACAGCAGCAAAGCTAATTGATAGTCATCGTAGTGTTGTAAAAAATAGCTGTAAAAAAGGCCGGATAAACCGGCCTTTGAAGAGCTTTTTTGAGTCGCTTACTGAGCTGAAATCACCGTAATCAACTGGTGGCTTTCGCCAGGCTGTAGCGTTTTGCCTGTTTCTAGGCTTGGTGCATGCAGTGTTGATTCTACACACATCATCGTTAGGTAACCGTCGTCTTGCATGTCGCCCATACCTGCAGCGCCTTCCGCCCACGGGTTCCACAATACTGCAGAGTTATGACCGTGGTTCTCAACCGTTAGTGTGCGATCCAGTTTTTTGTCGGTAACAAGAATTTGAGCTTCTGGCTGTGTGTAAACACGGTCAATAGTGTCAGTCAGTACTAGCTCAGCACCACCTTGGCAGATCTTGCCACCTTGTAGGCTATCTATGTACTCAGCCCCCATACCTGTAGTCGTAGTATTGTGAATATCACCGACATTTAGGTAAGTGTGCAGTGCGCCAGAGAAAGCCCATGGTTGCGAATCAGTGTTCTTCACATCCAAAGTGACTTTTAGCTGGTCGCCAATCTCAACGTTCAATCGAGCATCGAATTGATGAGGCCATACTGCCAGAGTCGTTTCACTAGGTTTTAGGCCTAAGCTAACAATTACGCCAGCTTCGCTTTCACGGTGCTCAACCAATTGCCATTCGCTTGAACGTGCAAAACCATGCGCTGGTGCTGCAATACGACCAAACCAAGGGCAACATACTGGAATACCGCCACGTAGGGCTGTTTTTCCGTCGAATTTAGCTTGTTGGCTCATCCAAATTAGGTCTTCTTGACCTTGTGGTTGAAATGACACGACATGACCGCCAAACAACGAAATCGCTGCGTTTGCTTTATCGTGTATAACGCGAACCAGTTTTACACCTTCGTGTTCAACGATAGTGACGTTGTCAGAAAGTACAGTCAGTGCAGGTAGAGTAGATAAATCCATTACGTGATCCTTCTAAGGAAATTGAATTCAAATGCTGACAAGAACTAGGGTGCTTGTGATTTCATGAGTGACAAGCAGAGTCAGTATTGGAATTGAATTTCAGTGTCTTGGTGATCGGGATTGAAGTCGGAAGTCGTTTAAAAGATAGCAGGTATTAAAAAGGCGACACTAAGGTCGCCTTTTTCAAAGTCTGCTCAAAACAGTCTTCGCTAATGCTTATCTAAAGCGATTTCTAAAAAGAAATTACTTAGAGATGTGAGCGATTAGGTCTAGAACTTTGTTTGAGTAACCGATTTCGTTGTCGTACCAAGATACAACTTTAACGAATTTGTCAGTTAGAGCAACACCAGCTTTAGCATCGAATACTGAAGTTTGAACTTCACCGATGAAATCTTGTGATACTACTTGGTCTTCAGTGTAACCAAGAACGCCAGCCATTTCGCCTTCAGAAGCTTCTTTCATTGCAGCACAAATTTCTTCGTAAGATGCAGCTTCTTTTAGGTTAACAGTTAGGTCAACTACAGATACGTTAGCAGTTGGTACACGGAAAGCCATACCAGTTAGAAGGCCGTTTAGTTCTGGAAGAACAACGCCTACAGCTTTAGCAGCACCAGTTGAAGATGGGATGATGTTTTGAGAAGCACCACGGCCACCGCGCCAGTCTTTAGCAGAAGGGCCATCTACAGTTTTTTGAGTTGCTGTAGTAGCGTGAACTGTAGTCATAAGACCAGACTCAATGCCCCACTTATCGTTAAGTACTTTAGCGATAGGTGCAAGACAGTTAGTAGTACAAGAAGCGTTAGAAACGATGTCTTGACCAGCGTAAGATGCTTGGTTAACGCCCATTACGAACATTGGAGTAGCATCTTTAGAAGGACCAGTAAGAACTACTTTCTTAGCGCCAGCAGTGATGTGCTTACGTGCAGTCTCGTCAGTTAGGAAAAGACCAGTTGCTTCAGCAACTACGTCTACTTCGATAGCATCCCACTTAAGATCTTCTGGGTTACGCTCAGCTGTAACACGTACAGTTTTACCGTTAACGATTAGGTTACCGCCTTCAACTTCAACAGTACCGTTGAAACGGCCGTGAGTTGAGTCGTACTTAAGCATGTATGCCATGTATTCAACGTCGATAAGGTCGTTGATACCAACAACTTCGATGTCATTGCGCTCTTGCGCTGCACGGAATACGAAACGACCGATACGGCCAAAACCATTAATACCTACTTTGATAGTCATTGTAGTTGCTCCACAACTTAATTTCTGATTAAAGATAACTGGTAGTAAAATTACAGAATCCAGTATACATCTGCAATAGATAATCCGACTTAACTTGTTTAATGTCAAAAAAAAGCGACGCTTTTCTTAACAATTGGGTGTAAGTGGTTGAAATTTGACCATTGCGACTGGCTCTGAACCCTTCCAGTTGGGTAAAATACCCCTAAATGATGATTCACTTATGAGTGTATATGTACAATGTTTCCTGGTGAGAAAGTATGTGCTACAAAACGACTCATATGCAAGCCTTTATAGAAAAAAGTAAATATAATAAAAGAGAATGTGGACGGATATTAACGTGATTCACGAGGAAGAAATTATGACAAAGCCTGATGAATACTGGCGTGAACGCCTAACTGATGATGAATATGAGGTGTGTCGATTACGTGGTACAGAGGCCCCTTATAGCGGTAAGTTGTTACATAACCATGATACGGGTATCTATAGCTGTACCTGCTGTGAAACCCCTTTGTTTATATCGGATAACAAATATGATTCAGGGTGCGGTTGGCCTAGCTTTGACGCCCCTGTGAATGATGAAGCAGTACGCTGTATAGAAGATCTAAGTCACGGAATGAAGCGTGTAGAGATCCGTTGTGCAGCCTGTGATAGCCATTTAGGTCACGTTTTCCCTGATGGACCTAAGACAACTGGTGAGCGATTTTGTGTTAACTCAGTGTCGTTAATTTTCAACAAAAATGACAAAACTACGAAATAACTTGTAACTATTGTCTAATCCTTACAAGTTGCTTTTAGGCACTTAAAGGGATGAATAGCCAAGTGAGTAGGGTTAACTCTAGTACAAATAAAAACAGCTACCATGAAGGTAGCTGTTTTTTTGTGCATTAAGAAATCAAAAACTAATAGTTTGGCACTATGGATGCGGTGTAAACGCCGTCTTCAATGGCTTCGACAATCTTTTCGGCATCGTCATTGAATTGCTTGTATTGAGGTTTGTCGAAACGATACAACACATTAAGTTCTGCTTCTGAAGCGATGGGGACATCAAAATCTTTGGCGACCATGGCCCATAAATACGCTTTCTCTAAATGACCTAGGCTGTGATTAATACTGGCCATGGATTTGAAAATTTCAGTATTGACGGCAGAACCATTGGAAAGCGTTAAAGCATTATTGAGCAGCGTTAAGGTTTTTTCATGATCACGAGTCGTGTAGAAGGTGGCTAATGCATATTGCATTTCTGCCGTGTTTAACGCTTCTTTTCCTTCTAGCTGCAAGAAACTGCGTCTGGCATTGGTGTCACCGGTTTGTGACCACAAGAAGTAGAGCGTTTCTGGTGTATCCGATTGAGACAGCTCTTTAACGATTCGTTCAGATTCTTCAATACTATGCATTAAAGCCGTGAAGCGACGTTCTTGAAGTTTAGATTGATCGATGGTTTCAATTTGCGCAGCTAACTCTAGACACTTCTTATAAGAGGCGACCAACTCAAATTCTTTGATTTTATTGATTTCGGTTGGTTGTTTTAGGACTTCGAAGCGATGCCAGATGAGATCGGTACGTGCCACACGGCATTGTCCGTCGTTCATATTGAGCTGCTCACATTGTAATGCCGAGTTGCTTTGGCATAGCTGATCCGTGTTCTTGTTCCCTTCAAGGCAACCAGCAAGCGCAAGAGGCAATATGCCAATAGCCAACCATTTCATAATCTTCATATTCCTTCACTTGTGATCAATTACACTTATTTTCGGTGAGGTTCTTGACTCAATTCTGTTACAGGTTATTTTCTGGTGAAAATTGTTAAAACTAGGGCTCTATCATGGATGCAGAACAACTTCTTAGCGCAATGACTCCTGAGGTCTACGAGCGTTTAACTTATGCCGTTGAAACGGGCAAATGGCCAGAAGGTACGGCGCTTTCCAAAGAACAACGTGATTCGTGTATGCAAGCTGTCATGTTATACCAATCTAAACATAATGATGAAGCTCAGCATATGACAATTGCGGCTGGTGGTGACATTAGCTTTAAATCAAAGGCTGAACTCAAGAAACAGTTTAAATCAGACCAAGAAGATATTGTTAGGGTTAACCCGAATCATTAGGCTTAAATTACAACAAAGGGGAGGCACTGTGCCACCCCTTTTTAATGTTAAGCTGTTTATTTGTAAGCAATAAATCTAAATAACTTACGTTAAAATACCCGCTTACTTACAAGCTCATCTCGCCACGTAACACTTGTTGCATCTTATTTTTTACTTCTTCGTAGCCTAGGTTTTGGCTGAGCAAGTAATGCAGTTTCGCAAGTGCTGCTTCTGGTGTCATATCGTAACCACTCACCACGCCAGCTTCCGCTAACGCACAACCCGTCGCGTAACCACCCATGTTGACTTTACCTGCCAAACATTGAGTTAGGTTAACCACAATTACACCACGTTCAGAGGCATCTTTTAGGTGCTGAAGCAGTTCTGGGTTCTGTGGCGCATTACCAACACCAAAAGTAAGCAGAATCATCGCGTTAACAGGCTGTAGTAGCGTGTTACGGATCACTTCATGTGATATGCCAGGGTACATAGTGATCACACCGATGGGTTGCGGTGTGATGTTATGAACCTTGAAAGCACCTTCAGGTTGTTCGTTTACCTTTACGTTATTGCTGATCTGGATATTGATACCGGCTTCTAGCAATGGGGTTAGGTTTGGAGAAGTAAATGCATTGAAGCCATCAGCGTGTGATTTTGTGCTGCGGTTACCACGCATCAACTTGTTGTTGAAGAACAATGTCACTTCGTTGATAGGGTAGTTTGCTGCAATGTGCAGTGCATTTAGCAGGTTTGCTTGTCCGTCTGAACGTAACTCTGCTAATGGGATCTGAGAGCCCGTAACAATCACAGGTTTGCCGAGGTTTTCTAACATGAAAGACAGAGCTGAGGCGGTGTAAGCCATAGTG
Source organism: Vibrio sp. 14N.309.X.WAT.E.F5 (assembly GCF_030397615.1). NCBI lineage: Bacteria > Pseudomonadati > Pseudomonadota > Gammaproteobacteria > Vibrionales > Vibrionaceae > Vibrio > Vibrio sp. 14N.309.X.WAT.E.F5. The sequence continues at coordinate 29,602 of NZ_JAPNXR010000030.1, forward strand.
TCTGTGCCATGCAGTATAACGAAACCATCGTATTTATCGTAGTTCGCGCGAATATCATCAGCGATAGTCTGCCAATCAAGTGGCGTCATATCTGAAGAGTCCATAAGTGGAGAATATTCGTGAATGGTGTACTCAGGCATCTCCGGGCGATGGAACTCAGGCATGCCAGCTAGCTGCTTATCCATAAAACCAGCGACAGGAACATAGCCGTGATCTGCAGATTTTTGCATGCCAATTGTGCCGCCGGTGTACGCGATATAGATGTGTTTTCTTTCCATGGCGATGATTACTTAGTGTGATGTAGGGAACAGGGGGGCGATTATAGCGAATTATCGTGCAATAAAAAGAGGCACCTCACACAGAGGTGCCTCTCGAGCATTGAGCTTTTGGGTTAACCTATTGAACTTGGCAGTTTAAGCAAAAAGCATAACGTCCTTGTGGGTCGTTAAAGTTGCCTAATAGTTGGCTATCTTGAGCTAACTGCTGAGTAACAGGCTGTAAACTGCTTGGTATCATCGATTGAATATCAAGACCTATCGACATCTGTACTTGGTTCATAAATTGCTGAATAAACTGTTCAGTCGCCGTAAGAGGCTCTTCTACCCAGTAGATATTGTAGCTTTCTAGTTCAGCGAGTGAAGCGGCCGCTTCAATTGCGTCATCAAAGTCACCAATCTCATCCACTAAACCTTTCTGCATAGCATCTTGACCCGTCCATACTCGACCTTGAGCTATTTTGTCGACAGCATCGACTTCCATGCCACGGTTTTCTCCAACTAAGCTAATGAATCGGCGGTAGCCATTTTCAATACCCATTTGGAACGCATCTTTCGCACCATCGCTTAAGCCTGTTGTAATACCAAGGCCAGAGAAAGGCGACGTGCCGACACCGTCTGTGTAAACCCCAATATCGTTCAAACCTTTTTCGAAGGTTGTAATAACACTGAAGATACCAATTGACCCCGTTAGTGTCGTTGGTTGCGCTAGGATTTTGTCTGCACTCATTGAGATCCAGTAACCACCAGAAGCAGCAAGGCTAGACATGGAAACCACAACCGGTTTGCCGGTTTCTTTAAGCGCTTCGACTTCGTTGCGAATCACTTCTGAAGCAAAAGCACTGCCGCCCGGGCTATCTACTCGAAGCACAACCGCTTTCACCTTGTCGTCGTTACGCGCTTGGCGAAGTAGGGCCGCAGTGGTATCACCACCAACAGTGCCACGAGGTTGTTTGCCATCCATAATGGCGCCGCTAGCAACAATCACTGCTACATCATGTGATTCGCTGGTCATGTCTGGAATCATGGTTGAACGGTATTCGTAGTAACCAAATGCGTTGTAGCTATCTTGGCCATCACTACCGAACACATCTGCTAGCTCTAATCGAACTTGTTGGCGCGTTGCCAGTTCATCAACTAAGCCAAGTTTCTCGGCCAGTTTTGCAATATCACCGTCAACCGATTCAAGCTCTTTCAAAAATGTATCCATGCTTGGATTCAGTGTTTTCGCATCGATTTGACGGTTGTTAGAGACATCATCAACGTATGCTCCCCACAGTTGGCCTAACCAACGAGAAGTGGACTCTTTCGCTGCGTCTGACATGTCGTCGCGAATGAAAGGTTCGATTGCAGACTTGTAAGTACCGACGCGGAATACATGTGTATTTACGTCAAGCTTCTCTAATAGAGTTTTGTAGAATAACGAGTAAGCACTGTAGCCTTTAAGTAGCACGCCGCCGTCTGGTGATAAGAAGACTTTGTTAGCGTAACTGGCTAGGTAGTACTGGCTTTGATTGTAAAAGTCACCCACCGCATAAATCGGCTTGCCTGTTGCTTTGAATTCATTAAGAGCCTTAGCAATGTAACGAAGCTTGGTTAGGTTGGTTTCTGGCAGCTCTTTGAGTGCTAAAACAAGACCAGTGACGTTTTCGTCGTCTTTTGCATAGCGAATCGTTTCAACGATATCAAACAGGACATTCTCTTTCGGGAGGTCTTTGCCAAGCAGTGAACCTGTTACGGAGTCCATCGGATTAATGTAGCGACTTTGCTCGACAATCGGCCCTGAAAGGTTAAGTACCAATGCCGATTGTTGCGGAACGGTTGGTTGAGTCGTATCTGAGTGAAAGTACACAAAGTAAATAATGGCGATACTGAGCAAAAAGAACAGGTTAACAAGCGCAAGACGCACAAACGTAATGAGCTTCCAAATCCCTTTAAAGATCATACCGATAAATTTGAATATTTTTTTCATTCTGTCTCCACAGTGAGATTACGTCGCTTTAACAAGTCGTAGTACCATTAATCTCAATAATATTAACTGCTTAGTATCCTACGATAATTCCCTAGCTCAAACTACACCAAGAATTGTTAATCGATATATATTCTCATTAAGTGTAGTCAAATTAAGGGTTTCTGAACGATTAATATGTCCTGCATTATGATCGGTGTTACAAAAATGTAAACGGTTGTTTGAACTTTTGGTGATTGAGCTATACTGTGGTCTGACCACAAGGATAAAATAATAGAAGTGATGTCTGCCATGTACCCACATTTACTCGAACCACTCGATCTTGGATTTACTCAGTTACGTAACCGTGTATTGATGGGATCAATGCACACGGGTTTAGAAGAAAATAAAGAAGGCCTACACAAACTCGCCGCATTTTACGAAGAGCGAGCTAGAGGAGGCGTTGGCCTTATTGTAACCGGTGGTTTTTCTCCAAATCTACGTGGCAGATTAACTCCGTTCAGTGCTGAGTTCAGCAAGGTTAAACACGCGAAAGCTCACCAAGTTGTCACAGAGGCCGTGCACAAACATGGCGGTAAAATTGCCCTTCAATTGTTGCATGCTGGCCGCTACGCGATGCACCCTTTTGCTCAAAGTGCTTCGGGCATTAAAGCGCCTATCGCTAAATTCGCACCGAGCGAAATGAGCCCGCGTCAGATTAAGAAAACCATTGATGCCTTTGCAAATAGTGCGGAGCTTGCTCAAGTTGCCGGTTATGACGGTGTCGAGATCATGGGCTCTGAAGGTTACTTGATTAACCAATTCATCTGTAAGCGTACCAACATGCGTTACGACGAGTGGGGCGGTTCTTATGAAAAACGCATGCGCTTCCCATTAGAGATTGTTAAGTCGATTCGTGAAGCCGTTGGCGACGATTTTATTATTATTTTCAGACTGTCGATGCTTGATTTGGTTGAACAAGGCAGCACGTTTGAAGATGTTGTATTGCTTGCTCAAAAGCTTGAAGAAGCGGGCGTGACCATTATCAATACGGGTATCGGTTGGCACGAAGCTCGTGTTCCTACGATTGCGACTCAAGTACCACGTGGTGCTTTCTCTTGGGTGACGGAAAAGGTGAAGCCTTACGTGTCTATCCCTGTTGTGACATGTAACCGCATCAATACGCCAGAAGAAGCAGAACGCATTCTCAGCTCTGGTCAGGCGGATATGGTGTCTATGGCTCGCCCATTCTTGGCTGACCCTGATTTCGTTAATAAGGCCGCTCAAGACCAAGCTCAATTTATTAATACCTGTATCGGTTGTAACCAAGCTTGTCTTGATAACGTATTCAAAGGTAAAAGAGCGAGCTGCTTAGTTAACCCACGAGCGTGTTACGAAACAGAAATTGTTGTTCAACCTGCTCAAGCCACTAAAACTATTGCCGTAGTCGGTGCTGGCCCCGCAGGTCTAGCTTGTGCGACAACGTTAGCGCAGCGTGGACACACAGTTGACTTGATTGAGAAAAATGACCGAATCGGTGGCCAATTTAGACTGGCGATGCAGATTCCGGGTAAAGAAGAATTTAGAGAAACCATTCGTTACTTTGCGAACCAAATTGATGCAGCTGGTGTAAATCTTAAACTCGATACTGAAGCGACGTTTGAGATGCTGCTTAAGTACGATGAAGTCGTTATGGCGGCGGGTGTTGAACCTAGAAAGCTAAACCTTGAAGGGATTGACCAAGAAAAGGTAGTCGATTACCAAACGTTAATTCGTGAAAAGACACCGGTAGGCGAAAAGGTTGCGATTGTTGGTGCTGGTGGTATTGGGATCGATGTGGCAACCATGCTGACAGAGCCGACTTCTCATAGCTTGGACGACTGGCTGCATGAGTGGGGCATTGATAAGAACATGGAACACCCAGGTGGACTTTATCCTTATCCGGACTCGTTCAGTGACAAAACGGTTTGGGTGATGCAGCGTAAAGCCGGTCGTGTGGGTAAAGGCCCAGGTAAAACTACTGGCTGGATTCATAAGCGCACTCTAGAAAAACGTGGTGTTAACTTGTTAGGTGGTGTCAGCTACAACAAGATTGATGACCAAGGTTTGCACATTACGATTGATAAGAAAGAGCAGGTACTCGATGCCGATTCCGTCATCGTGTGTGCGGGTCAAGTTTCTGTTCGTCCGTTTGAAGATATGTGGCAAGAGTTTGGTGGCAAACTGCACGTGATCGGTGGTGCTGATTACGCGGGTGAACTTGATGCGGTACGTGCTATTCGCCAAGGTGTTGAGTTAGCGATTAAGCTCTAACAACAAACAGAATACACTCGTTCATAAACTTGAACGAAACCTGTAAATAAGGCTCCTAAGTCATAGATTTAGGAGCCTTTATTGTTTCCAGTCTTGTTTGAACTATTGTGTCAATTGGACAGCCGTTGAGATTTATTATCGTTTGTATTCTGTGCTACAGTTCAACTATACAAACAATAAAAATTAGTAAGGACTTCAAATGGATGCTTTGGATCTATTGCTCAACAGACGCTCTATTGCAAAACTCTCTGATCCAGCACCTGAAGGTGTCGCGTTAGAAAATATCATCAAAGCAGGTTTACGAGCTCCAGACCACGGCGCACTGACACCGTGGCGCTTTGTTATCGCACAAGGTTCAGGGCTACAGAAACTCTCAGACATCTTGGTTCGTGCTGCCGAAGCGGATAAAAGCGAAGAAGCGGTCATTGAGAAAGTAAAAAAAGCGCCGTTCCGAGCTCCAATGGTGATCACTATCATCGCAAAGGTAACTGAGCACGAGAAAGTGCCTGCGTTCGAACAACACCTATCTGCGGGTTGCGCTGCACAAGCAATGCAAATGGCAGCCGTCGCACAAGGTTTTCAAGGTTTTTGGCGTTCAGGTAAATGGATGTTCCATCCTGAAGTGCACCAAGCTTTCGGCCTAGAAGGCGACGATGAAATTGTTGGTTTCCTATACCTAGGTACTCCGGGCTGTACGCCAATGAAAGTGCCAGAGCGTGACTTCTCAAAGTTCGTCGAGTTCTTATAGATCTCGTCAGGAAAACAACGACACAACGAATTGTTGAATGCTAACTGTATAAACTAGCTTTTTGATCGCAGACTGCTTTTAGGTGTTGATTAATAGCGCTCTAGCGTTGGTAAGATGTGGTATTAGCCTGTGATATAAACAAACAGCTACTAGTGGGTTGTTTGTTTATATGTATTTTTTGTTCAGCCAATCATCGATAGCTGCAACTTTCGGGCATTTCCATTTAATATTTACGTGTCCAAGTGTTCCAAGCAAAAGATCATTTACGATGTTTAGTTTATTGATTTCTAAGTAGTAGTTTTTAAAAAGAAAAATATCGTGAATCTTTTCTCTCAGCTCTAACCCATCTCCCCACGTGTTTAATAATAGTAGCGAAAACTGGTAGTCCCGTTCCGTGTCAGGAAGACTCAACTTATTGATTTGTTTCCATTCATCTGATGTGTCGAATGTAAAAGGGTCTCCTCTTTCCGACAGAATTAACGTTCTTACGTCAAACTTTCTGATTGCAGTATGAAGATGGTTAAAGTACATATCTTGCCAACGCATCCTTACTATTGCTTTGTTGACGTCTTCATCCATTGCTCTAAACAAAGTGTCAAAATTAGTGCCTAAGTTACTCATACGTGTAATGTAATGGTTAAAGTCGTCAATGGTTACGTCTTCCATTTTAGGAACTTGAGCACAGACTTTGATCATCTCAGCAACTTGTAGCTTTGCTTCTTCTCCGATGTGACTTTGTCTAATATCTCTGTGGTTTTGTTTAACTTCTTTTCTAGTGTTTATGTATTGCTTTAAACCAATGATAAAAACACCCGTTGTAGCAATTTGAGCAACAGCATTGATAATTTCCGTTGCTTTGGCAGATGTTCCAACAACAGCAACGAAAGATGTGTATAGGTGCAATAGATAAACTGAGATCAAAACGGCTGTTGCGAACCACAATATATAATCTTGAAAGTTTCGAGTTTGTTTGCTTTCTTTTTTTTCGTATAACAAAGTCATCTACACTGCCTATGGTTTTATCTAATGTGTATATGATGTCACATAATGGCTAATCAGTGCATCATTCCAATATTTACGCCAATGAAAGTGCCAGAGCGTGACTTCTCAAAGTTCGTCGAGTTCTTATAGATCTCTTCAGGAAAATAGTTATACAACGAATTGTTGAATGCTAACTGTATAAACAACCAGTTTTCCTTGATTTCTAGGAGCCACATTAGATAATGTGGCTCTAATTGTTTGTAGCATCTGGAAAAACATGTCTCGCCTTATTATTGCTGAAAAACCAAGCCTAGGCCGCGCGATCGCCGCCGCATTACCAAATCCACAAAAGAAAGACCAAGGGTTTATCAAGTGTGGTAATGGAGATGTGGTGACTTGGTGTATTGGACATTTATTGGAGCAAGTTGAGCCAGACGCTTATGATGACCGTTATAAGAAGTGGAACCTCGCCGATCTTCCTATTGTGCCAGAGCAATGGCAGCTGAGACCGCGCAAGACTTCCAGCAAACAGCTTACTGTGATCCGAAAGCTATTGAAGGACGCGACCCAAATTGTCCATGCGGGTGATCCGGATAGAGAAGGGCAGCTGCTGGTTGATGAAGTGATTGATTACTGCAAGGTGTCTAAGGCTAAGAAAGAGTCGATGGACAGGTTACTTATTAGTGACTTGAACTTGCCAGCGGTAAAGCGTGCGCTCTCTCAAATGCGCAGTAACCGCGATTTTATTCCACTTTCGATTTCTGCATTGGCGCGCTCTAGAGCCGATTGGCTTTATGGCATGAACATGACTCGCGCGTATACCTTGCTTGGTCAAAAGGCGGGCTACCAAGGGGTATTGTCAGTCGGGCGAGTACAAACTCCTGTACTTGGTTTGGTCGTAAGGCGTGATGAAGAGATCGAAAACTTCATTCCTAAAGATTACTTCACGCTGCATGCTTTGATCCCATATCAAAATAACGGTCAGAGCTTTGATATTCGTGCGCGTTGGAAACCAAGCGAAGCATGTAAGCCATGGCAAGATGAAGAAGGCCGGGTGCTCAATCGAAAACTGGTTGAGAACGTGGCTCAGCGAATTGCGAACCAACCTGCAACCGTGACGGAATCAGAGCAGAAGCAAAGCAAACAAGCGGCGCCACTTCCTTACTCACTGTCAGCTCTACAAATTGACGCGTCTAAGCGTTTTGGAATGAGTGCTCAGCAGGTACTCGACACTTGTCAGTCATTGTATGAGAAACACAAACTTATCACTTACCCACGTTCTGACAGCCGATACCTTCCTAAAGATCACTACGCACAAAGAGAGTCAGTCGTCGATGCTATCGCCAATAATGCGAAAGAGCTGCAAAGTGGTGCTCAAGGCGCGGATCTTTCCCTTAAATCCAAAGCATGGAATGACAGTAAGGTCGACGCTCACCACGCGATAATTCCAACACCGAAGAAATCATCGGTTAATGGCTTGTCTGCTAATGAGATGAAAATCTATCAGCAAATCGCTCGTCAGTATCTAATGCAATTCTACCCACCTGCCATTTTTGCCGATGCCAAGCTTGTGTTTGATATCGCTGGTGGCGTGTTCATCGCAAAAGGACGTCAGCTTATCAACCCAGGTTGGAAGGTGTTGATAGGTAAAACGGACACCGAAGAGAAAGGCGATGGCACAGATACGGTTCCTCCACTGGATAAAGGAACGGTGCTGACGTGTCGTGAAGGTATTATTGGCGATAAGAAAACCGAGCCACCAAAACACTTTACCGAAGCGACGTTGTTACAAGCGATGACCGGTATTGCGCGCTTTGTGGCGAACAAAGATCTGAAAGCTATTTTGAAAGAGACCGATGGCCTTGGAACTGAGGCAACTCGTGCGGGGATTCTAGATACTTTGTTCAAAAGACAGCTACTAACTCGACAAGGTAAAAGCATTCACAGTAGCCCTGCGGGGAGAGGTTTGATTAATGCCTTACCTGAGGACTCGACCTTTCCCGACATGACCGCTCACTGGGAGCATCAGTTGCAAGGTATGGCTGAACGAAATCAAGCGTATCAACCCTTCATGCAAGAGTTAGAAAGCAAGATTGATGGTTTGATGGGCAAGGTAAAAACGGGTGAAGTTCCTGAATCCCTGCGCCATCTTCCTAAAGTCGAAAGACCTGCCTTTAAACGCCGCAAAGGTGGTGGTGCGAAGTCTTACGCCAAGAAAGGGACGTATGCAAAGAAAGGCACTAAAAGCTAGGAACTGAGAGCAAATGGCTATTTCTTTGCGATATTGGAATTAACGTCCGACTTTGCGTCCGCAGCGCTTAAACAGCTGTTGCCAATAGTCGACATGGCGGCGAGTGGATGATCGAAAGGCTTGATGCGCATCTTTGATGGGAAAGTAATAACTGTGCAGCTCAGGCTGCGCGTCAAACATAGCAAGTTGCGGGGCTAGCTGCTGATAGTAGCCATCCAATTGCGCCATGTAAGGCTGAACCTTGTCAATATACTGTTGTTCGAACACATTGTTGAGATAGCGAAACTTAGTCGTGTCTCGTTGCTTCCCACAGATGATGTTGGCGTCAAAAGTAGCCAGCTGCTGGGTGATGGTATCAAGCTCTGCCGAAGCACGAGATAGTGAGTAGTACAAATCCCCAAGCGTCGAACTCTTCTCTAATCCTTCTTGAACCTCAGTAGTCTTGCCGGAAACGAGCGGTGTGTTTAACGCTAGATTTATGTGCTCTAGCGCGTCACTTGTCTGTCGAACTTGATCGCCAATATCAGCACGTAACCACTGGCTACCACGCATTTGCGACTGCATAGCTTCACTGGCATAGATGAGATTCCATTGGTGCAGTGGAAATTGTGCGAGTTTCTGTTGCTCGATTTCTCTGAGTAATTCTACGATCTCTGGTTCTAATTCGTTATTAGATAAACATTGACCAACACCTTCCAGTAAAGCGACTTGATAATCGTAATTTCTGAACTCGTCGGCGACTTTCCCAAGTACAGAGTTTCTTTCTGCAATCAGGTTGAATAATCCGCATTGTCGAAGTTGATAGCTGTCGATAAGCCCGATAGAGAGCGAAGGAACTTCAATAAACAGTTCTCGCTTTCTCGGTAAGCTGTAGAGCTCCCAGTCTTCCTGTATCTCGTCAGCATCTTGCACGTTGGCGATTTTGGTCTGATAGTTGTCGAAATAGTTTTGTGGGCTGTCATCGAAACATCCAGTGATCACCATGGTTAGACACAACAGTGTTGAACGTACGAGTAGGCTTGAGATCATGCGACGACCCATGTGACGGCTACCAGTCTATTTCGCTACCATCGAAATTAAAGAAGTGACCACTCACTTCAGTATTCGATGACTCTATTACAGTCACAAGGCCTTTAGCTGAAGTCTCTGTATCAATAAGAGCATTAGGGCCGCCCATTTCCGTCTGTACCCAACCAGGATGTAACGCTAACACTGTAAAGCCATTCGCGGTTAGGTCGTTGCTTAAACTCTTCACTACCGAGTTTAGAGCCGCTTTCGATGAACGATAGATGTAGCCTCCGCCTGATGTGTTTTCAGACATGCTGCCCACTCTTGATGAAAGACAGGCGATCTTTTTTATTGGGCTCTTTGTTAGCAGAGGCAGTAAAGATTCAACGAGTTTAAGAGGTGCGATGGTGTTGATTTCAAAAACACGACGCCACTCTTCTACATCGGTATTACCTAACCCGTAACCTTTAGGGCCATAGTAGCCAGCGTTGTTGATGAGAATATCGATGGATTCAAGTTTTGAAGGAAGTTCATTGACGGATTGATAGTCCGTGATGTCGAGCTGTATGCACGAAAGGTTGTTGTTTTCGTTTGCGAGAGCAAGTAACTCTTGTGCTGTGGAAGCATCGCGATAGGTGGCATACACGGTGTGGCTATCATTGACGTAGTGTCGAGCTAGGCTTAGACCAATACCTCGGTTCGCACCAGTGATAAAAATAACGCTCATAATGATTCCTTGTCAGTTCAATCAGTTAAGTGTGATGGGTTAACGCGAGAAAATCAACGCTCCACCAACTGACCATCAGCATGCTCACGAAAATCATTACTGCTGCGACAGAGCCGCAGATCACACCACAGATGAGTATTACGTTTTTCATTGTTGTCTCTGGAATTAATTAAATGTAATGATAACCATTATCATTAATTAAGGTTGTCGCCAAGTCTGAGACTGTTATGATTTTGAGATTGATACGTAATACGCCCGATCTATGACTCCTTTAATTTACCATCCAATTTATTCTCAGTTGCCTTTACCAGAAGGGCATCGTTATCCAATCCATAAATACCAACTGTTGCACAGTGCTGTGAAGCACCACATGGATAGCGATCCAAAATGGGGTAATGCATTCGAAATGTTCCAGCCAATGCCTGTTTCGGTAGAACAAGTAAAGCAGGTACACGATGGTGAATATGTCGATTTGCTAGTTTCTGGAAGTTTGCCTGCAGCAAAAATGAGACGTATCGGCTTTCCGTGGAGTGAACAGCTTATAGAAAGGACACTCTATTCAAGTGGTGGAACTTGCTTGGCCGCTGAAATGGCCATCGAGAGTGGTTTAGCGATTCATTTAAGTGGTGGCTATCATCATGCACACCGAGATTTTGGCAGTGGCTTCTGTTTGTTGAATGATCTGGTTTTGGCGGCTAAGCATGCGCTAACGTTTGAGCATATAGATAAAGTGCTTATCGTCGACAGTGATGTTCACCATGGCGATGGTACAGCGACACTTTGCCAAGAGAGCGGTGAGATTATTACTTTGTCGTTCCACTGCGATAAGAACTTCCCTGCGCGTAAACCTGTGTCTGACTTGGATGTGCCGTTAAGCCGTGAAACAGAAGATGAAGAGTTTCTGCGTTGCTTTGAACAAGTCACTAACATGGCTATTGCTCACCATCAACCGGATCTGATTATCTATGATGCGGGTGTCGATATTCATCAAGATGACGAATTGGGGTATTTGAATGTTTCGACAAAAGGAATATTTGAACGCGATTGTTTGATGCTCAACTTAGCAAAGAGTAAAGCGATTCCAATAGCGTGTGTTGTAGGTGGCGGTTATCGGTCGGAACACAAAGATCTGGTGCCGATTCACATGCAGTTACTAAACGCTGCATTGGTTGTGAATAGCTGAACCGTTGAGCTCCGTGATCTTCAGATACAAAAAAGCCGCTGATTTCTCAGCGGCTTTCTTTAATGTGGTGGAGGGATAGGGATTTGAACCCTAGAACCGCTATTAACGGTTGCCGGTTTTCAAGACCGGTGCTTTCGACCACTCAGCCATCCCTCCAGTGCCGCGAATAATATAGTGGTGTGATTCGCTTGTAAATACCCTTGTGAACTGACTGCTTTTTTTATGAACGGTTTGGTCGTTTTTTATCTATATTGATGAAAATTTCACGTAACAATAAGTGTGTTGATTGGCATTGGCTCTAGACAGAAGAGAAGTCACTGAGAACGATGACCAAGAAGGGGGAACGAAAGACTCATGTAACGCAGTAATAGAATATCTCGGAAATAGCAGTATTTAAAAAATAGACGAGATACCAGAAACGAAAAAAGCCGCTGATTTCTCAGCGGCTTTTCGAATGTGGTGGAGGGATAGGGATTTGAACCCTAGAACCGCTATTAACGGTTGCCGG
>NZ_JAPNXR010000031.1:0-37880 GCF_030397615.1 Vibrio sp. 14N.309.X.WAT.E.F5
CACTGCGGAGTGGTAGTTCAGTTGGTTAGAATACCGGCCTGTCACGCCGGGGGTCGCGGGTTCGAGTCCCGTCCACTCCGCCACTTATTCGATAACCTCGCCTAGTGCGAGGTTTTTTCGAATCTGAAGTAGTAAAAAGTTTTAGGGGTGTAGCTCCAATTGGCAGAGCAGCGGATTCCAAATCCGCGTGTTGGGAGTTCGAATCTCTCCACCCCTGCCATATTTAAGGCTCTAGCAGAAATGCTAGAGCCTTTTTGCTTTCTGAATCATACATACGCCATTAGCAAAGCAGCGGATTCTCCGACTTACCAAAACAGCGCGTGTTGGGAGTTTAAACCTCCAACCCTTCTATATACAAAGCCTCAGCAGAAATGTTGGGGCTTTTTTATGCCTGTTGCTTCTTCGAAGCAATATTGGGAGATGGAACGTCATCCCGGTGGAATACTTTGAGCGCCGACTTATAATAGTTTTACCTAATTCTTCCTATTTGGATATGTTGATATTCGAACCTTAACGCTTCCGTAATAGTTTGAAGATCTAGTCGAAGAGGGAGGTCTTTTGGTTTTCTATATGTGTGATATTTAAGCTTTCATTTCTTGCATTGGCTGATATTTGACCTTAGAGAGGTAAGTGCTCACTTATCCCAGCCTCTCTTATAAACAATCAACAGCACAATCCCTACTTCTTTATGAGAATTATTCTCAATATTTTGTTACATTTTGGTCGTTATTACTAAAAGGCAACAAATATGGATATTTCCCGTCGTAAGTTTATTCAATCATCTCTCGCTATATCTGCACTAACTGTTTTGCCCGCTTGTTCTATGAAGCAGTCTGTTGATGGGCAAGGTAAGTATGTTTATGACTTAACTGCTGAACCTTCAACAGCTGAGTTAGTCGCGGGATTTGATACCAATGTTTTAGCCTTTAATGCACAGATCCCAGCTCCGACGATTCGATGTCGACAGGGTGAAAAGGTCACAATTCGTTTTACGAATAAGCTATCAGAGCCGACGACTATCCATTGGCATGGCTTAAGAATTCCTATCGAAATGGATGGAGTTCCCTTCTTAAGTCAGCCACCAATCATGCCAGGTGAAACATTCATTTATGAGTTTACGCCGCCAGATGCTGGCACATTTTGGTATCACCCACATATGAATAGCGTTAAACAACTCGGTATGGGTTTAGTTGGCCTTATTATCGTAGAAGAAAGCACTCCCGTGCAGTTCGACGAAGAACACGCATTGATGCTTAAACATTGGCATATCGACAAGCAAGGTCAATGGAAAGACTTAATGATTCCTCGACTCAGTGCTCGTATGGGTACTCCAGGAGAGTGGAGTAGTGTTAATGGAATTCATGAACCCGTATATCAGTTGAAGCAGTATGCAGCGACTAGACTGCGGATTGCCAATGTCGATAATACTATTACTTATCCTATTGCTATCGAAGGGGCTGAGGCATGGGTAATTGCCATTGATGGTAACCCTGTGAAATCGCCTTACAAACTGACTCAACATAAAATTGGTCCGGGTATGCGTGTTGATATCGGACTGATCGCTCCTAAAGCTGGTGAGCGAATTAACGTTCTCCAAATGAAGGGGCGTTTCCCATTTTCTTTGTGTGAATTTGAAGTCGTAGATTCAGCATTTACTCAAGAGCGAGTGTTGCCATTATTACCATTGAATCCAGTACCTAACCTAGATCTTGCTAATGCTGAAGAGATTGATTTCGTGTTCGAGTGGGAGGGTGCAGTTTCACCTGTATCTAAAGATGGTAAATCGATGCCTAAATTTTGGCTTACTAATAAACGAGCGTGGGAGGGGATGAGTAAAGACAATATCCCTGAGCCGTTGGCGACTTTAGATCTAGGCAAGACTTACATATTCGATCTTAAGAACGTCACTCAATATCATCACCCGATTCATATTCATGGTCATACATTCACTGTATTGGAACTTGATGGTAAAAAAATTGAAGAACCTTTCCATACCGATACCGTGCTACTTGGAAAAAACGGCCGAGCGAAAGCCGCATTTGTTGCCGACAACCCAGGACGTTGGATGTATCACTGTCATGTTATAGAACACATGAAAACGGGTTTAATGGGATATATCGAAGTTAAGTGACACCTGTAACGTTTAATATTTGCGCATGCATTCTTAGTTTCTACCCTCGCTTTTATCGGCGTTAAAGCTAGAATATAGGGATTATTGTTTGGGAGGATTCATGGGTCAGTTATCTATTTTAGGTTTTATTGCCATTGGTGGCGCATTTGGTGCTTGTTCGCGCTATTTGATTTCAGAGTTATGTGTGGTGATGCTAGGGCGTGGTTTTCCTTATGGTACGCTAACTGTTAACGTGATTGGCTCTTTAATTATGGGCTTACTCATCGCAGCGTTTGAGAATGAGATGGTTGCGACAGAACCATGGAGACAAATTATCGGTCTTGGCTTCCTTGGAGCACTGACTACATTTTCTACATTTTCGATGGATAACGTGCTTCTTATGCAGCAGGGTGCTTTCTTTAAGATGGGACTCAATGTGCTACTTAACGTGGTTCTCAGCATCTCAGCAGCATGGATCGGCTTCCAACTTTTGATAAAGTCTTAAAACTTTCTTACGATTTGTTAACAACTCGGCTTGGTTTATCCAAGCCGTTTTTATATACTCGATCGAACTTGTCGGAGTGCCATATGGCTGAGACCGTTAACTCGGGATCCGTTGAACCTGATCAGGCTAATACCTGCGAAGGGAACAAGAGTAGATATCTAACTAGAATCCTTCTAGAGATCTATCTCCAGATCACAACTGTATTTCTTACCGTGATCCCTCTTGTAGCATCTAATCCGTCAAGCATTTTTATCCCTATAAATAATGGCTAAAAGCCAAGGAAAAATGCTATGTCGAGTCGTAAACAAGCAAGACTGGAAGCGAAGAATTTCATCGATTCTTTATCCGTACAACCTTATCCAAATTCAAAAAAAGCTTACATCCAAGGATCTCGAGAAGATATTCAAGTCCCTGTACGAGAAATATCACTTGCTGATAGCCTTGTCGGTGGTACCAAAAAAGAGCCTGTATTCGAACCTAATGTACCCATTCAAGTTTACGATACCTCAGGTGTTTACACTGACCCCACACATCAAATAGACCTGTATAGCGGCCTTCCAAAGTTGCGTGAGCAATGGATTGATGAGCGTGGTGATACGGAACTGTTAGACGATGTAAGCTCTGTTTACACTAAAGAACGTTTAGAAGATGAAACTCTAGACGACCTTCGTTACGGCAACCTACCTAGAATTCGTCGCGCGACTGACGATCAATGTGTTACTCAGCTGCACTATGCTCGTCAGGGGATTATCACTCCTGAGATGGAGTATATTGCTATACGTGAGAACATGGGGCGTCAGAAGTTTGCTGATGAGCAGCTTAACCACCAACATCCTGGCCATAACTTTGGCGCAAATCTACCGAAAGAAATTACCCCTGAGTTTGTGCGCAAGGAGGTTGCTGAAGGTCGAGCTATTATCCCTTCAAACATCAACCACCCAGAATCAGAACCGATGATTATTGGCCGTAACTTCTTAGTGAAGGTGAACGCTAATATCGGTAACTCTTCAGTAAGCTCTTCGATTGAAGAAGAAGTTGAGAAGTTAGTATGGTCAACTCGCTGGGGTGGCGATACCGTAATGGACCTTTCTACCGGCCGTAATATTCACGAAACTCGCGAATGGATCTTACGTAACAGCCCTGTACCAATCGGTACGGTTCCTATGTATCAAGCCCTTGAAAAAGTGAATGGTGTTGCGGAAGACCTTAACTGGGAAGTGATGCGCGATACTTTGATTGAACAAGCAGAGCAGGGTGTTGATTACTTCACTATCCACGCAGGTTTGTTGCTTCGCTACGTTCCGATGACGGCTAAACGTGTCACCGGCATTGTTTCTCGTGGTGGTTCTATTATCGCGAAATGGTGTCTTGCTCATCACCAAGAGAGCTTCCTTTATACTCACTTC
Organism: Vibrio sp. 14N.309.X.WAT.E.F5; assembly: GCF_030397615.1. Lineage (NCBI taxonomy): Bacteria > Pseudomonadati > Pseudomonadota > Gammaproteobacteria > Vibrionales > Vibrionaceae > Vibrio > Vibrio sp. 14N.309.X.WAT.E.F5. Next base: position 4,022 of record NZ_JAPNXR010000031.1, read on the forward strand.
CGCGAGATCTGCGAGATCTGTGCGAAGTATGATGTGGCTCTGTCATTAGGTGATGGCCTACGCCCGGGCTCTATTGCAGATGCCAACGATGAGGCTCAATTCTCAGAGTTACGTACTCTAGGCGAGCTGACTAAAGTCGCTTGGGAATATGATGTTCAGGTGATCATTGAAGGCCCTGGACATGTACCGATGCACTTAATCAAAGAGAATATGGACGAGCAGTTAGAACACTGCCATGAAGCACCTTTCTATACGTTAGGTCCGTTGACGACAGATATTGCACCGGGGTATGACCATATTACCTCTGGAATTGGCGCGGCCATGATTGGTTGGTACGGCTGTGCGATGCTCTGTTATGTAACCCCTAAAGAGCATCTCGGCTTACCAAACAAAGAAGATGTGAAGACTGGCCTGATTACTTACAAGCTAGCAGCACACGCAGCGGACCTTGCGAAAGGGCACCCAGGCGCTCAAATTCGAGATAATGCATTATCTAAAGCACGTTTTGAATTCCGTTGGGAAGACCAATTTAATCTAGCTTTAGACCCTGAAACAGCACGTTCTTTCCATGATGAAACTCTGCCGCAAGAATCCGGTAAGGTTGCTCACTTCTGCTCTATGTGTGGACCTAAATTCTGCTCGATGAAGATCTCTCAGGAAGTCCGAGAGTATGCGAAAGACACTGAACAAGTGGCAGCGGATCAGGCTATCGAAATTAAGATGCTAGATAACCCGTTGGAAGGGATGCGTCAGAAATCACAAGAGTTCCGTGATACTGGCTCTGAACTTTACCACCCTGCAGTAGGTGTAAAAGAAGCTCAATTAGAGGAATAATGACAGTGAAGATACTCATCCCATCTCAAAATATTGAGTTAACGGGAGAGGTGCAGAGCTGTCTATTGGTTGCTAAGCGACAAGGCTTGGCAACCGATGCAGTTGAGTTGGGCGTAAGCCCAACTCAATACTTCTCTATCGTTGATGCTCAGCAGGCGTTATCTATTGGCTTTGCTCATGAAGTTGATTCATTGGCGGAGTGTCAGCTAGCGGAACTGAACCATGTTGTTGATTACAGTAATTCAGTCGCGCTAACTGACGTTTGTGACGCCTTTACACAAACTCCGAATACCATCTATATCGGTGTCTCAGATGATTCAGCTGTACTGGATATCTGGTCTCACCTGGACGCTAATCGTGCTATCAAGAGTGTAACTACAGCTCATCGGGGGTTAGATAATCGCTGCCACTTTGCTTGGTTACTTACTTTGTTGGCACTGGAATTCCCATTAGAGGACGCATTGGTTTTAGCTCGCGCATCGTCTAATGTTTCACGTGGAACATGGCCAGCACATTACCAAAACTTTCCAATTCCAGTTTTGGAAGATGAGCGACTGGATATTAGTGTTGGTTGGGCGCACCAAGGAACATCACTTTCGTTCCCTGAATTGAGCAAGAGTAGCCTAGGGCTATATCCTGTGGTTGATGATGTTGAGTGGATCGAAAGGTTGCTCAAGCTTGGAATCAACACTGTTCAACTACGTATTAAAAATCCTCAGCAAGCGGACTTAGAACAACAAGTTTCGCGATCAATCGAGCTTGGTCGAGAGCATAACGCTCAGGTTTTTATCAATGATTATTGGCAGCTTGCACTCAAGCATGACGCGTTTGGTGTTCATTTGGGGCAAGAGGATATTGAAGAATCAAACCTCTCCCAGTTGAGCCAAGCAGGTATTAAGATCGGTCTCTCGACTCATGGCTATTACGAGTTGCTACGCATTGTTCAAATCAACCCAAGCTATATTGCGCTGGGACACATCTTCCCAACAACAACTAAACAGATGCCATCGAAACCTCAGGGTTTAATTCGTTTATCTCTGTATCAACAGCTGATTGATACTATCCCATACACAGAACAACTCATCGGTTATCCGACGGTTGCTATTGGCGGTATTGATCAATCGACAGCTGAGCAGGTGTGGGATTGTGGGGTATCGAGTTTGGCGGTGGTACGTGCGATTACATTGGCGGAAGACCCGCAGAAAGTGATCGAATTTTTCGAAAAACTGATGGCACCTAAATCTCCAACTCTTAAGGAAGAGGTTATACAGGAGCCTAGCTATGCTGAGTGACTTTGAATTCATTCGCTATCAACGACAAATTGCGTTACCTGAAGTGGGTGAGCAAGGGCAACGCAACTTACTAAATAGTCATGTGTTGTTGATTGGTTGTGGTGGCTTAGGTAATGCCGCGGCTCTTTACCTAGCTGCATCTGGTGTTGGAAAGATCGTGCTGGTTGATGATGATTGTGTCGATTCATCGAACCTGCAACGACAGGTCGCGTTCAGGGAAAGTCAGTTAGGTTCGCCTAAGGTTGAAGCGTTGAAGCAACAACTGAGTGAGCTCAATGGTCGCAGCCAAGTAAGAACCATCAATCAACGAATGAGTGAAAGTCAGCTTGAGCTTGAAGTGATGCTAGCTGACTTAGTGTTGGATTGTACTGACAACTTCGAGTCACGCCAGCAGGTTAACCAAGCATGTTTCAGCACGAAGACCCCTTTGATTTCTGGTTCTGCAATTGGCTGGAAAGGCCAGTTTATTGTATTTGATTATCAGAATCAGAAAGGGTGCTATCACTGCTTGTTCCCGTTCAGACATCATCCACAAACGACGCGTTGTAGCGATAGCGGCATCATAGGCCCAGTTGTTGGCACCATAGGTAACCTTCAAGCTTTGGCTGCTATTCAACGTCTAACTCGTGGTGAGTTTCAGGTCGCAACACACCAACTCAAACTGTTCGATGGCCAGACGATGAATTGGCAAAACCTTATGGTCACTCAAGATAGTGAATGTCCTGTGTGCAGCGCGTCTGTAGTTAAGCATTTAGAAGAAGAAATCCAATGAGCCATATAACGATCTCGATAAACGAACAATCAGAACAAGTAGCACACTCGTCGTCTCTAGCGGACATTATCCAAGTTCTAGCATTACCTGATCTAGGTTGTGTATTTGCTATCAATAATGCGGTTGTCCCGCGTAGCCAGTGGCAACAAACGGTCGTTAATGAAGGCGACGCTATATCTCTTTTCCAAGCTATTGCAGGGGGCTAACCATGTTAACTATCGCTGATAAGACGTTTCAATCTCGACTCTTCACTGGAACGGGTAAGTTCGCCAATAAGCAATTGATGGCGAGTGCTATCGAAGCGTCAGGTTCTCAACTGGCGACCATGGCACTAAAGAGAGTCGATATTCGTTCTGAGCAAGATGATATTTTACAGCCAATTATTGACGCTGGCGTTAATCTACTTCCGAATACCTCTGGTGCGAAGAATGCGAAGGATGCAATTTTCGCAGCACACTTGGCTCGTGAAGCACTAGGTACTAACTGGCTAAAGCTTGAGATTCATCCGGATCCAAAGTATTTGATGCCAGACCCAATTGAAACGCTTAAAGCCGCTGAGCAACTGGTCAAAGATGGCTTTGTTGTGTTGCCTTACTGCCATGCCGACCCAGTATTGTGTAAACGTTTGGAAGAGGTGGGTTGTGCGGCAGTTATGCCGTTAGGTGCGCCGATTGGTTCAAATAAGGGTATTGCGTCTGCAGACTTCTTAGAGATCATTATCGACCAAGCGAATGTCCCTGTGATTGTTGATGCGGGGATTGGTGCGCCATCTCATGCTGCTCGTGCAATGGAAATGGGCGCAGACGCTGTGTTAGTGAATACGGCTATAGCTGCGTCGCAACAACCTGTTGATATGGCGATTGCTTTTAAGTTGGCGGTTGAGGCGGGTCGAATGGCTTACCTTGCTGGACTTGCAGGAAAAGTATCTCACGCGGTTGCTTCGAGCCCGTTAACTTCATTCCTAGACGAGTAGTAGTGCTATGACGTTTGTTGATCAATTTAAACAGCTCAACTGGGATGACATTGGTATGTCTATCTTCAGTAAAACGGCAGCGGATGTTGAACGTGCTCTGAGTAAACCCAAACGTGACTTAGAAGACTTTAAGGCTCTGATCTCTCCGGCGGCAGAACCTTACTTAGAGCAGATGGCACAACAATCGTTGGCGCTAACTCGCAAGCGGTTTGGCAATACGATGTCGCTTTATATTCCCTTATACCTATCTAACCTGTGCGCTAACGCGTGCACGTATTGTGGTTTCTCAATGGAGAATCGTATCAAGCGCCGCACGCTTACTTTGGATGAAATTGATGCCGAAAGTGCGGCTATCAAAAAGATGAAGTTCGATAGCGTTTTGCTGGTCACCGGTGAACACGAAACTAAGGTCGGGATGAATTACTTTCGACAGGTGTTGCCGAATATCAAAAAGCAATTCAACTACCTTGCGATGGAAGTGCAGCCGCTTGACCAACAAGATTACGCAGAACTTAAAACGCTCGGTTTAGATGCGGTGATGGTTTATCAAGAGACCTATCAACCAAGGACCTACGCTGAGCATCATCTACGTGGTAATAAAATGGATTTTGAATATCGTCTTGAAACCCCTGATCGCTTGGCAAAGGCGGGGATCGATAAGATAGGTATTGGTGCCTTGATTGGTTTGGAAGATTGGCGAACCGACTGCTTCTTTGTTGCTGCTCACTTAGATTACCTAGAGCGTACTTATTGGCAGACTCGCTATTCAATTTCATTCCCGCGTCTTCGTCCGTGCGAGGGTGGAGACTCTAGTGGAGGATTACAGCCTAAATCAGTCATGAACGATAAACAGTTGGTTCAGCTTATCTGCGCATATCGACTCTTGAACCCTGAGGTCGAGCTATCCCTTTCTACTCGCGAATCGGCAACCTTTCGCGACAATGTGTTGCCATTGGGGATCACGAGTATGTCTGCGGCTTCTAAAACCCAACCTGGTGGTTATGCTTCGGGTGAAGAAGAGCTTGAGCAGTTTGAGATCAGTGATGAGAGAAGTGCTGCTGATGTCGAGTCGATGATTCGTCAGCGTGGTTTCGACCCAGTGTGGCGAGACTGGCACAGTGCCTATTCTGGTTAATCAACATATTGGTCGATGTTCCACGTGAAACATCGATGTAATGATACAGGCAAATAAAAACGGCTACCCAAGGGTAGCCGTTTTGCTATTTGCTATTTAACTTATTAACCTCGCAAGCTCGTGTTGGTTCAGTTAATAGCTTAACGAAGCATTATGCGTGAGCTAATGGTGTAGTTGATTGGCGTAGCCATTCCAGCGTATCACCTTCAACTAATGGGCTAACGTCGTTCCATACCTTCTGATGGTAGTCGTTCAGCCACGCCAGTTCAGGTCGTGTTAGCAAATCAACATTGATGTTGCGCTTATCGATAGGGCAACGAGTTAGCGACTCAAACGTTAGTACTGAAAAATCACCTTGAGTTGGCAGTTCAACCACGAGCTCTAGGTTTTCGATTCGAATACCAAACTCATCAGCACGGTAGTAACCCGGCTCGTTTGATAACACCATGCCTTCAACAAGAGGTACGTCGATAAGCTTCTTAGAGATGCTTTGCGGACCTTCATGAACACTTAAGAAATGACCAACACCGTGACCAGTACCATGATCGTAATCGAAGCCTTCTGCCCATAAGTGCTGACGCGCTAGGATATCAAGTTGGAAACCACGAGTACCTTGTGGGAAACGCGCACGTGCAATGCCAATGTGGCCTTTAAGCGCTAATGTGAACTGCTGGATCATTTCGTCGCTTGGCTGGCCAATCGCGATAGTACGAGTGATGTCGGTTGTACCATCTAAGTACTGACCGCCTGAATCGACTAGGTACAAAGTATTCAGTTCAAGCTGACCAGGTTCAGGTTGGTTCTCGTGGTTGTAGTGACACATTGCAGCGTTGCCACCTGCTGCTGAAATTGTGTCAAAACTTAAGTCCATCAGCGTTGGGTCTTGCTCACGGAACGATTGTACTTTGTCAGCTAATACCGCTTCGTTGTGTAGGTTACCTTGTGCGACTTCTGCATCAATCCAAGACAAGAACTTGGCCATCGCGACGCCATCTCGAATGTGACACGCTTTCATGCCGGCAATTTCAGTTGCGTTCTTAGCAGCTTTTGGCATTAAGCATGGGTCTGCTGCTTCAATGATATGAGCACCAGCATTTTGTAGAACCAACGTGTACCAAGCATTACTGGTACCTGAATCGACAGATACATTTTTGCCTGTTAAAGATTGAAGGCGCGCTTCAAGCTCTGATGGATGAGAAACTCGAATACCATTACCAACGTGTGCTTCAAAGCCTGCTGGGATGCGTGCTGGGTCTAGGAAGAAATCGACGCTTTCATCGGCGTGGATGATCGCGTTGGATAACACAACAGGTAGACGAGATACGTCCAAGCCACGAATGTTAAGCAACCAACAGATTGAGTCTAGCTCGGTAAGGATAGCGGCGTCCGCACCTTTTGCTTTTAGTAAACCAGCAATCTCCGCACGTTTGCTTTTACTTGATTGACCAACGGCATCTGTTGCCATTAGGCGAACATCAGATACAACAGGCTCAGGACGGTCAGACCAAAGCTCATCAATCGGGTTTGCTGATAACGTTGTTAGCTCAACTTTCTCCGTTAGTTTTGCTTGTGCGCCTTTCAACCAAGCAGCAGTGTGCATGCGTGGGTCGAATGCAACCTTACTACCTTGTGGCAATGAATTGATGATCCAATCTAAAGCCGGTTCTTCAATAAGGTGGCGATACTCAAATAACTCTGCTGGTACCTGTTTACGAACCTGAACGGTGTAGCGACCATCAACAAAAATAGCAGCAGTATCACGAGTGATAACAGCGGCACCTGCAGAGCCAGTAAAACCTGTTAACCAGTGAAGTCGCTCGTTATGAGCGGGAACGTATTCACCTAGATATTCGTCTTCATGTGGAATGATAACGGCATCTAGGTTGTTTGTTTCAAGCCAAGCTCGAACTGCAGCAACGCGTTCAGCAGTGATATTGTGCATCTGTGTTTATCCTTATTGTTAGGGTCCTTGTTAACACTCACAGTCGATATACATGCGAGGGGACTTATTAGGTCAATAAGCTAGCGCTTTTGTTCGTTTGCTGCAAACGCTGTACGCCATTTTTATCTAAGGTGCAGAGTTTTTTCTTTGATGATATCTCGCAACCAAGTTAAGGCTGGGTCATTTTCTCTGTCACGGTGCCAAAACAAAGTGTATGCCATCGGTGGGAATTCCATTGGTAAAGGAACAACCACTAAGTCGAGTTGCTTAGCGACGAGGTAAGTAAAGTGGCTTGGTGCGGTAAACACAAAGTCGGTGTAAGTACACAGGCTTGCGGCGCTATTGAAGTCTGGAACAGAAATAGCGATATCACGTTGATGGCCAAGATCAGCCAGTTTGTAGTCGAGCAGCCAGCGGTCGTTACCATCACACCTTACTTGTACATGACGCTGCGCAAGGTAGGTTTCCAGATCCCATTTACCACTCAGAGCAGGGTGGTTGCGTCTTAGCACACACATCTGTGCGTCGCGGTAGATCTCTTGTTCGCAAATGTCGTCTGGCGGCAGCATAGTTAAACGCGCATCGTTGATGTCGATGTCTTTGCCAGTGAGTCCGATATCTAGTTCACCAAGCTGTAGCTTCTTAAAGGTTTGCTCTGTCCACGCGTGGGTGTTGATATTGACCTTAGGTGCTTGTCGAAATATCGCCGGTAAGAAATGAGGAAGAATCAGTGGGTACACACTCTCAACGGCAGCAATGTGAAAGCTATGGTCACTGTTGTTGGGAATGAACGTCTCAGGCTGAGTGAGAACATCAAGTTGGTTGATCAACGTTTCTAACCGAGGCTTGAGGAACACAGCTTTCGGTGTTGGTCGTAGGCCATGAGCACTTCTCGTAAAAAGGGGGTCATTAAATTGTTCACGAAGCTTGGCCAATGACTTACTCACCGCTGACTGGCTCAGGCACAATCGATGTGCAGTGCGAGTGACACTCAGCTCTTCCATCAGTACCTGTAAGCAAACTAATAGATTGAGGTCGAGGCGCGATAGTTTCTCGATATTCATGTGAGTTTCCTATTTGGAATAATGCTAATGAGTATATGCCATTTTTGTTCATATCTTTAGTTGGTTATTATGCACCTAAATTAACTCATTCGGAGAATCTTGTGCCTTCTAACGCGCTTCCAACCCCTAGTAAACTGCAGGTTGCTTTATTGGCAATGCTGGTTCTATTTAGCCCTCTGGCTATAGATATTTATCTTCCAGCTCTGCCACAAATTTCAACAGCGTTTCACGTGGAACACGCACTAGCACAAGATACGATTACTTGGTTTTTATTCGCCATGGGTGTCGGGCAATTATTTGCAGGCCCTTTGGCTGATAAGCTAGGACGTCGAACCGTTGCATTGGGAGGTGTTAGCATCTATGCATTGAGTGCTTGCTTGGCGTGGGCAGCTCAATCGATTGATATGATGCTAATAGCTCGGCTGCTACAAGGCTTAGGAGCTTGTGCGACTTCTGTAGCAGCCTTTGCGACGGTTCGCGATCTATTTGGCCCTGAGAAGAGTGGCCGTATGATCAGTTACCTTAATGGTGCCATTTGCTTTATTCCTGCATTAGCTCCGATTCTTGGGGCTTGGTTAACTCAACAGTTTGGCTGGCGCTCTAACTTCAGCTTCATGGCTGTGTTCGCTGTCATGGTTGGCACCATTTTGTTTTTCCAAATGAAAGAGTCTAATCCAGCGACAGAAAAGGTCGCGGTGTTCAAACTTGAGCGTTACTGGTCGGTATTGAAAACACCATCATTCATCTTCCATGCGACATTGTGCTTGATGGCAATGGCAGTAATCCTGGCTTACGTTACCTCTGCACCTGTTGTGTTGATGGAGAACCTAGGTTTGACGATGAATGAGTTTACCTTCTGGTTTGGTATTAACGCGGTTATCAACATCACGGCTGCATTCACTGCTCCGAAGTTCATGGACCGTTTTGGTACATATAAGGCGTTAGTTGTAGGTATCTCAACATTGGGTCTGGCTGGCGTCATTATGTTGGTACTTGCTGACCATGATAGTGCGATCGCATTCATGCTGCCAATCTTCCTGTCTTCAGTTGGTTTTGCTTGGATTCTTGGTGCTGCAGCCGGTAAGGCACTTGAACCTTTCGGTGACCGTGCGGGTACCGCAGCTGCGTTGCTTGGTTTGTTCCAAATGAGTGGTTCAGGGTTACTGGTTGGTACCATGCAGCGCCTTGATTTAACATCTCAAGTGATGATTGCGCTACAAATGTTCCTGATTGTTCCAGCATTGTTAGTGCTTGCGAGCAAAGCAGGTAAGTCGTGGCACACGACGTTAGCTAAGGCATAAGTCTCAAGGGTGACAAAATATACAAATGGCGGTTTGCGAAACGTTAAAACATGGTATATTTGTCACTCATTGAAACGTTAGTCCCCAACGGAAAATACTGTAATGTCATTAACAACCTACGAAATGGCGCGCATCTTAGAACAAATGGAAGATGCACCTGAAAAGGTCATGTTTGGTAAATTGCTTAAAGAGCTAGGAAACCAAAGTGAAGAGCGTATTCGCAGTGCGGCAAAACAAGTTCCAATCGACACTTTGCGAGATATCATTTACCAATTTCAACGCGTGGTTGAATCTCGTAAAGGTGAACAAGTTCAGCTACTAGCAAAAGAGCTGGCAGAGCAAGGTATTTCAGCTGAGGAATTACAAGCTTTTCTGAGCAAGTAGTTTTTCACCAGTTAAAAAGAAACCACTCATTTGAGTGGTTTTTTGCGTTTTGGATTTGCGATGAGGACTAGTTGCTAAATTGCTTCTTCAAGATTCTATCCAATGAAAATGGTCCTGCGCCCCATACAATGACGATAAGAATCATTAGTCCCCAAAGCTGATGATCGTAGAAGCCTTGCGCCCACAATACAGGGTATGACACGACGGCCATGATATTGAAAACGAATAGTGCTGCAGCCATAGGTCGTGTTAATAAACCAAGTGCTAAGAATACTGGCAGAATCAATTCAGCGGCAGTACCCATATAGGCCGCTAACTCCCAAGGTAACAGTGGGACTTGGTACTCCAACTCAAACAAGTACAGAGTGCTATCCCAAGTTGCTATTTTAGTCAGTCCAGAATTAAAGAATACCCACGCCACCCAAAGGCGACAAAATAGCAGAAGCACTGGAACAAAAAGTGCCTGTGATTTCTCAATCAAATTGTCGTATTGAGCCATCATGTTCGTGACTGTGTTGTTATCCATATTATGTCTCCAATTCGGCATCGATTGAAAAACCTGAGATGACGTTAAGCGCCATGACAGTATTCAGGTGTTGTAGTAGTGAAGGGTCAATCTCAGCGAGTGTTTGACCCGATTGCAATTCAGTTAATAGTTGGTGGCATTCTTCTGTCAAACAATGACTCTCAATCTGTGAATTCTCGGCGCGGATTAACACCCCAAATTCAGGTTGGTTGATGTCTAACCCGTCGAGTTGTTGCTGATAGATCGCTTGCTCAAGCGCGATCATCGTATAGCTAGAATTGACTAGCGTTATTGAACCTTTGAGATGAAAGACTAAAGCGCCTTGTTGCTCTTGTGGCACATCAGCTAAACAAGAAAGGGGACGTTGGTCGACATGTGATTCTGAAACACATCTCACCAAGCTATCTTTTTGCCATTCATACAAAGCCACTTCAGCGAGATAAGGTGCAGCCTCAATAACGGCAGGAAAAGCTTGGATAGTCTGTTCAAAGTGTTCCCCATAACCGCTGACATCACCAGAAGTCGATGGATAACTTAAGACATGTTGACGAGCCATCTGTTGGAAGCACTCTTCACCAACCAGCATTTCAGTGAGTGGGTAGGCTGCTGCCAGTACTTCGCTCAAGCTAATCACAAAGTTGTTGCGGTAAATCTGGATGCGTTGCTCATCGGTAAAGTGGTCGCTCACTATGTCGCAGTGCTCACCATTGTTTTGATAACGTAGGGCGTTAGCAAACTCCGATTGCACATTAGCTAAAGAGTGGCTCATGATGCGCGACTCCTTTGGTTGAACTTGTTGTGTTGATACAAAATATCACTGGCTTTGGTTGCTTCAGCCAATAAGACTTGTGGTTCTGGGATGTCTAGATCCCACTCAATCAAGGTATAGCGTGAACCATGTTGTGCTATCCAGTCAGTATAGAGTTTCCACACTTCGTCACAGACAGGTTTACTGTGTGTGTCTATCCAGATCTCACCTTGTTCGAGTTTCTTTTTGGTAAAACCTGCCAAGTGAATCTCTTCCACTTTGTCTGCAGGAATTCCGCTTAAGTACTCTTCGCAGCTGAAACCATGATTAAAAGATGAGACAAAAATATTATTGAAATCGAGTAACAGTCGGCACTCAGTACGTTTTTGTACCTCAGCCAAAAATTCCCATTCTGGGATGGTTGAATGCTTGAAGGCAAGGTAACTCGATGGGTTCTCAATCAGCATAGGACGTTGCAGGCTGTCTTGAACCTCGATGACATTGCGACAGAAGACTTCTAACGCCTCTTCGGTATAAGGCAGTGGTAATAAGTCATTGAAGTAATGACCGCCAGTCTGACTCCAGCTGAGGTGGTCAGAAACCAAGACCGGCTCGATATCATCAATCAGATCTTTTAACTGCAGTAAGTGATTTGGGTTGATGCGCTCAACAGAACCTAGAGACAACCCAACACCGTGACAACTTATCTTGTGGGCGTTACGAATTTCTCTGAGTTGTTGACGTTGCGGTGATTGAGTTAAAAAGTAGTTCTCGCTGTGCACCTCTAACCAACTCACTAAGGCTGGGTTTTGGCTAAAGAAGTCCAAGTGCGGTGTTCTAAGGCCAACCCCTGTGTTGGGGTGAAGAGTTTGAGTCACAACGATTCTCCTAATAAGAAGTGGAGGTGAGCTGAATGTCAGCTCACCATACTAAGCAGCTCAATTATGATGATTGAGTGTTACCACCTGATAATTTGCCACACAGCCCTTTAGGTACGACTACGAATGCATCGGATTGGTTGTCTTCTTTTGCTGTACCCGCACATGAACTTGTTTTGGTTGCACAATCATTTTGGCCAGCTTTTGCCACGCCGTAGCATTTTTCTTTTGCTGCTGCTTCCGCAGGTGCTGATGTAAGAACTGCACCGCCGAACGCTAGTACACTTGTGATTGCAGCTGTAACAGCAAGATTAGAATTTTTCATAGTCATTCCCTCTAGGACTTAATAGTATTTTATATCGCAGGTTAATGGATTGTTAACTTGCTTACTAAAAAGGATAGGAAGAACTAGGAAATAATTTCACGACATTATAAGAAATATCAATATTAATGATGATTTACCTTTTAAGTTGATGATTTTATGATGTTAATTTTTGAATGTTTTTTCTTCTTATTATCCTAAACGCAGCCTAGTGTTTAGGTTATAATCAACTTTTATGTATAAATACCCAGTAGTGAGCATATCCAATGATAGATCCTTCGCTTTTACTCGATGGCCTAAACGACAAACAACGTGAGGCGGTCGCAGCACCTTTAGAAAACCTACTTATTCTGGCAGGTGCTGGCAGTGGTAAAACGCGAGTGTTGGTGCATCGTATCGCTTGGTTACAAAGCGTAGAGCAAGCATCACCGTTCTCTATCATGTCAGTTACTTTCACCAACAAAGCGGCAGCAGAGATGCGTGGTCGTATTGAAGAGTTGATGATGGGCAGCTCGTCGGGCATGTGGAACGGCACCTTCCACGGCATCTGTCACCGTATTCTTCGTGCTCACTACCTAGATGCAAAACTGCCAGAAGACTTCCAGATCATTGATTCAGATGATCAGATTCGTTTGCTACGTCGTTTAATCAAAGCGCAAAATCTTGATGAAAAGCAGTGGCCTGCCAAGCAAGCTTCTTGGTGGATCAATGGCAAGAAAGACGAGGGATTACGCCCAAGTCACATTGACGCCTACCATGATCCAATAACTCAAACGTGGTTAAAGATCTATTCTGCTTACCAAGAAGCATGTGACCGTGCTGGCTTGGTCGACTTTGCAGAGATCTTGTTGAGATCGCATGAACTTTTACGCGATAAGAAACACATCCGCGAGCACTACCAAGCTCGCTTTAAGCACATTCTTGTCGACGAATTCCAAGATACCAACAACATCCAATACGCTTGGTTACGTATGATGGCAGGCCCGGATTGTCGCGTGATGATCGTGGGTGATGATGACCAATCTATCTATGGCTGGCGTGGCGCTAAAATTGAAAATATTCAGAAGTTCTTGGATGAATTTCCAGGCGCTTCAACGGTTCGACTCGAACAAAACTACCGTTCAACCAAAACCATTCTTCAGGCGTCGAACGAGCTTATCTCGAACAACACTGAGCGTATGGGTAAAGAGCTGTGGACTGATGGCAACGATGGCGAGCCAATCTCAGTTTACTCAGCTTATAACGAGTTAGATGAAGCGCGTTTCACGGTTAGCAAAATCAAAGAGTGGCAAGAGAAAGGCGGTGCGTTAGAAGATACCGCGATGCTTTATCGTAATAACGCCCAGTCTCGTGTTCTTGAAGAAGCGTTGATTCAAGGTGGTTTACCTTACCGAATCTACGGCGGCATGCGATTCTTCGAGCGTCAGGAAATCAGAGATGCTTTGAGCTACCTGCGCTTAATGAGTAACCGAAGCAATGATGCGGCGTTTGAACGTGTCGTCAATACGCCAACGCGTGGCTTGGGTGATAAGACGTTAGAAACGATTCGTCTTGCAGCGCGTGATCGTGGTGCAACCATGTGGGAAGCCAGTGTTGCTCTGATAGAAGAACAAGTGTTACCAGGCCGTGCTGCGGGTGCTTTGAGCCGCTTTATTGAACTTATCAATGCACTTGAAGATGACACCATAGAACTGAGACTTCATGAGCAAACCGACCACGTAATCAAATCGTCGGGCTTGTTTGCGATGTACGAGCAAGAGAAAGGCGAGAAGTCGAAGGCGCGTATTGAGAACTTGGAAGAATTGGTAACGGCAACGCGTCAGTTTGAAAAACCAGAAGAAGCGGATGAAATGAGCATGCTAACGGCATTCTTAACTCATGCGGCTTTGGAAGCGGGTGAAGGTCAGGCTGATGAATTTGATGATGCGGTTCAGCTCATGACTCTGCACAGTGCCAAAGGCCTAGAGTTCCCAATGGTATTCATGGTTGGCGTTGAAGAAGGTATGTTCCCAAGTCAGATGTCGGCCGAAGAAGCGGGGCGTTTAGAAGAAGAACGTCGTCTGTGTTACGTCGGCATGACCCGTGCGATGGAGAAGCTCTACATCACTTACGCTGAAATGCGTCGTTTGTACGGTCAAGACAAGTATCACAAGCCATCTCGTTTTATTCGTGAGCTACCAGAGACCTGTCTGGATGAAGTACGTATGAAAGCGCAAGTGAGTCGCCCTGCAAGCAGTGGTCGCTTTAGCCAAACCGCCGTGAAAGAGAACTTTAACGAAACAGGCTTTAGTTTGGGCTCTCGCGTTAAACACCCTAAGTTTGGTGAAGGTACCATTATCAACTTCGAGGGAAGTGGCCCACAGAGCCGAGTTCAAGTTGCGTTCAATGGTGAAGGCATCAAGTGGTTAGTAACGGCTTACGCTCGATTAGAACAGCTTTAATCTGTTACTTCGGCATCTAAAAATCGTTCATTATTAAAAACTAAAAGAGCAGCCAATGGCTGCTCTTTTTTATTGCTCGGTACTATGCTGAATTGGCTGAATCGAGCTTAAGGCATTTCTGCATAAAGTAGGATTTACAGTGCTGCAAGTGCCGCTTCGTAGTTTGGTTCTTCAGTGATCTCTGCAACCAACTCGCTGTGTGTTACCACACCGTTTTCATCAACAACCACAACTGCGCGTGTTGTTAGGCCTGATAGTGGGCCTTCAGCAATCGCTACGCCGTAGTCTGATGCGAATGCAGGGGAACGGAAAGTTGAGGCGTGTTGAACGCCTTCAATGCCTTCTAGTTCGCAGAAGCGACCCGCAGCAAACGGTAGGTCAGCAGAAATACAAACAACAACCGTGTTCTCAAGCTCTGCCGCTTTTGCGTTGAACGTGCGTACGCTCGTTGCACAAGTTGCTGTGTCGATGCTTGGGAAGATGTTTAGAACTACTTTCTTGCCTTCAAGAGAAGCAAGAGTCAGTTCAGAAAGATCGCCTGCAGTCAGTGCAAAGCTTGGTGACTTTTCACCTGTTTGTGGGAATGTGCCTGTTAGCGGTACAGCAGCGCCTTTGAAGGTAACGTGTGACATGAATTTGTCCTTAGTTTAATTATGGTTATGAAACTAGTTGAGCCTAGTTCGACTTACGTTACTCGGAAGTGGTTAAGAAGTGAATGCTTTAAATGTCAGAATTGTAATCAAAGGTCTTTGATTTATTTGTTTGAGAGAGGAATAAATGAAACGACAGATAAAGAAAAACCCCGAGAGCTTGCGCTCATCGGGGTCTATAGTCTTACTCGCAGCAATCCGGCTACTAAGTGTGCTCCATGCATCAAATCCATGATAGTGTGCTGTTATCCTTCAGCGTATTCCTTTCGTCGCCTTCCTAGCGGTGTCCTTGATCTTATCCTGATCTGCCAACAATCCTCGTTAGCGCGCGTCACTTGTTCCTTGAGCGGTGTCCTTTACATCATCCTGATGTTCAGTCCTTTCCTCGTCCAGAGGTGTCCATTGTCTTTCCTTAGTAGCAACCATCCTAGTTACTATTGCGTCCATTCAATGTCCATTTCGCTATCCATGCCGATTATTCATCCTGAGTAATCGAATCTTCATCCTGAAGATAACCAAATCCTTGGCGTTTCCTGTTCCGTGTCAGCATCCTTCCGACACCATTCATATTACCGATTCCTTATTTATCAGCAATGGTGCATAAGCGAATTTCTATATAATTATTTGGATGATAAATGTACGTATCTTTTTAATTCAATCGGTTACAACGTTTGGGTGACTAATTTCGTCATCAAATATCGATATTTACTCACTGCCTTGTGAGAGATCTCGCACAAGGCCGCGAGTAAAAAGGGAGGGTTATTTCCTACTGACCAATGGCTGCACCTTCACGACGAGGGTCTGCAGCGCCTTCTAGGCCGTCTTTGGTGAGACGAATCGCGTGTAAACCGGAGTTAAGATCGCGAACGTTGACTTCAAATCCCATCTTTTCTAGCTCAGGTTTGAAGTTTTCCGCTGATGTTCCTTTTTCCAAATCTAAGGTGCCGAAGCGGTTTAGGAAGTGCGGTTGGTTGATCGCTTGCTGAATATCCATGTCCCATTGGGTATGCGCAATGATCGCTTGTGCCACATAACCGATGATACGGCTGCCACCCGGAGAGCCAATCGCCATGTAAGGTTTATCGTCTTGCATGATGATGGTCGGTGCCATTGAAGAGCGTGGACGCTTACCCGGCTCAAGTCGGTTGGCGATAGGCTTGCCATCGTTGTGGGTCTTGAATGAGAAGTCGGTCAGCTCGTTGTTGAGTAGGAAGCCTCTTACCATCAAGCGTGAGCCAAAGGCATTCTCAATGGTGGTGGTCATTGAAACGACATTGCCATCGCTATCGACGATATTGAAGTGGCTGGTGGACGGCAATTCAATAGACACATCTTGGCTTCGCAGCATGACGTGATCCCACGGTGGCGTGCCTGAAGGTGCGCTTGATAGTGCCTTACCTGCGGTAATTAACTGAGCACGTTCCTGCAAATAGTCAGTATTGACTAACCCTTGGGTTGGCATCGGTACGTAATCTTGATCGGCCATATACATACCACGGTCAGCAAAGGCTAGGCGAGAAGCGTCTGCTAACACTTGCCAAGATTTTGCGTCGTTTGGTCCCCATGATTTGAGGTCAAACTGCTCGGTCATCGCTAAGATCTGCCCAACCGTTAATGCACCTGAACTTGGTGGTCCCATTCCACATACTTGATAGCTTTCATAAGCAGAACAAACTGGCTCACGTTGCTTAATTGAATACGCGTCGAAATCTTTCTGCGCCAATACGCCAGGGTTACCTTTGGCAGTTTGCACAGTATTAATGATGTCGGCAGAGATCTCACCTTGATAGAAGGCCTTAGCACCGTTCTTCGAGATAGCGTTTAACGTTGCCGCGTACTCTGGGTTCTTAAGCTGAGTCCCCGCTGTTTTCGGGCTGCCATCGGCATTGAAGAAGTAAGCCTTAGTTGTCGCAAATCGGCTTAGTCGCTGTTGGTCATTTTCAATCAAGGTAGCTAAACGTGGACTAATAGTAAAACCTTCTTCAGCTAGCTGAGCGATAGGTTTAATCAGTGATGCCCACTCTAATTTTCCGTACTTCTGGTGAGTGTCCCACAGCAATTGCACCGTGCCCGGTGTCGCAACGGAGCGACCACCAACCACTGCATCATAGAATTTAAGCGGTTGTCCGTTTTCGTCTTGGAATAGACGTGGTGTGGCATCAAGTGGTGCAGTTTCACGACCATCGTAGGTTTTGAGTTGCTTGTCCTTGCCATCAAAATAAACAAGGAACGCACCACCACCAATACCTGATGACTGAGGTTCTACTAAGCCAAGCATAAGCTGAACGGCAACCATGGCATCAATGGCGTTACCACCACGAGCAAGCACATCAGCACCAGCTTGTGTCGCTAATGGGTTGGCCGCAGTGACCATCCAGTCATTGGCTTTGACGAGTTGTTTGGTTTCTAAACCACTACTTTGTTCGGGTGCGACGGAATCGGCAGCTTGATTTGCCCAACTGACGTGAGAGGCAAAAAGTAGGGTAGAAGTGGCGAGGGTTGTTAGTTTTGTTTTCCGCTGCATGATCTTCTCCTTTTAATATGCAGAGCTAGATTGGCAGTGGAAAGATGAGATAGCCAGAGCGTTGTTAACGAATTGTAATCTTGATTCGAATTTAAGCGATTAAACCGGACAGTGACTGCCAAAGAATGCTCGCGCCAATAAGGCTGAATAACACGCCACACAAGCCATCGATGTAAACGGTCGCTTCGCTGAGTTTCTTCTGCAGTGTTTTGGTTGAAAGCATCCACGCCAGCAGTGAGAACCAAAACAGTGAGAGGCCAAATAGGATGATCAGAGCAAAGCCTTTGCCTGACAGCGACATATCCGCAGGGACTAAGCTCGACATTAAACTAATAAAGAACACCAAAGCCTTTGGGTTGAGAATGTTGGTCATAAACCCTTTAGAAAATGCATCTCGCTTGTTGGTCAGAATCAGATCTTTGGAATTGACGGTGTCGGCGTCATCATCGTGGTTCTGAATGATTTGCCAGGTTGCTTTAAGTGCACCGTAACCTAAGTACAGTAAGTAGCTACCGCCGGCCAATTGGATAATGGCAAATAGTGTGGGTTGCTGGTGGACTAGGTAACTGATTCCCGTCAGGCTCAGTAATGAGTGCAGTAAGATCCCGCAAGATAAGCCAAGCGCAATGTACAAGCCTGTCTGGCGTCCGTGACGCGTCGCATTTTGCACGACTAACGCAAAATCAGGGCCGGGGCTCATCAAAGCGATGAAGTGGATAGAGGCTAGGGTGATCAGTATGGTGACTTCGTTCATCGTCAGTTCTCAATAACGTTGCCGTTATTTTTAAATAAGTAATCGTATTGAGCGTAGCTTACCGTGATTTGAAATCGAGCAATTGTAAATTATCAACACTTAGTTGATTTGTGAGGGGGGTACGCCGAACGTGGTTTTGAAAGCCTTAGAGAAGTGTGCCTGATCATAGAAGCCAACTTGGTGCGCAACCTTAGTACCACATATCCCAGACTTAATCAGGCGCATGCTTTGTTCCATGCGTAAACGGCTGAGCCATGCATAAGGCGTAATGCCCATTTTGTTTTTAAAATGGCGTTGGAATTGAGTCGTGGTTAAACCACACAACTCAGACAGTTGTTCTAATCGCACTGGTTGATCCAAGTTCGCCATCAAATAGTCTTTTAGCGTATCAATCGATTGATTACCCAGTTTGATGTCGCTTTTCGATCCAAATTTCGCATAACGATCGACAATCGTCGAGAATCCTTCGAAAGGTAAGCAATCTTGAGCGAGTTGGCTGATGTTTTGATTGATTAACAGGCCATGTAAGTTGCGTAATTGTGAAAATGCAGCTTGATCGGAGAGGATCAACTCAGAAAAGCCTAATGTGTGACCATTTTTCTTGGGATCGGCAAGATCTTGAAACCATTGGGGAGAAACCGCAAACACACTGACTTGATAACCCGAATCGAGCTTGGAGTGCCCATCATGCAGTTCATCGGGTGGCATGATAACAACTTGGCCAGCACCAACATTATGGCTCGTCCCTTTATAGACGAATTTCTGCTGTCCTTGGGTAATTAAACCAATGTGAAAGTCCAAATGATAGTGGCGCTGAAAGGCAAACTCTTGGTACTGAGCTTGGATCAGGCTGATATCTTCTGTTGGGGTAGAGTAGTAGTGGACTTTATCCATGGTACAAAAAAGCTTGGTCAAATAGTCATCAATTCAACCAAGCTTATCTTCGTATTAAGGGATTGTCTTGTAAAAAACGATCAGTGTTATTGCTTAGCGCATTTGTTCTTCTTGTTGTTACGTAGGCCATCAAAGCTGAAAATCACCAGAGCGCCCCAAATAAAGGCGAAGGTAATCGCTTTATCTGAAGTAAAGGCTTCACCGTAAATCAGAACCGCGAGCAAGAACATTAAGCTTGGGCCTATGTACTGGAAGAAACCGAGTGTCGATAGCTTCAAGCGGGTTGCTGCGCCAGTAAAACAAAGCAGTGGAACCGTGGTGATCACACCTGCTGCAACCAATAATAGATTGAGCTGCATTGGGTTCATCGAGAAATCTGACGTTGCGCTGTCTGCGATAAACAATAAGTACGTTGCTGCGATAGGTAGCATCACCAGCGTCTCAATGAATAAGCCAGTTTGAGCTTCCAAGCTAACTTTTTTACGTAACAAGCCATAGAAACCAAAGCTGAAGGCTAGGGCAATGGCAACGATCGGCACAGAGCCAAATGCGATCAATTGAATTATCACGCCAATCGCAGCAAGACTAACGGCAAACCATTGAAGTTTGCGTAAGCGTTCGCCAAGGAAGAACATCCCAAGCAACACGTTAATCAGCGGGTTGATGTAATAGCCTAAGCTGGCATCGAGCATGTGATTGGAATTCACCGCCCAAATAAAAATAAGCCAGTTGGCGCCCACTAAAATCGAAGTGGCGACTAAATAGAGCATTTTTGGTTTAGAGGTGAGGGTGTCTCGAACCTTACGCCAGCCACGACTCATGTGCAGTAGAAAAGCGAGTAGGAAAAAAGACCATACTACACGGTGGCTAAGAATCTCAAATGGGGATACTTCACTTAAAGATTTGAAATATATGGGAGCGATTCCCCACATGGTGTAAGCGGCAACGGCAAGCAAAATTCCCTGTCGCGTACGTTGTTGGTCGTCTTGTGTCATGTAACTTTCTCTAGCACTGAGTGCTTATTAATAAGATTTATAAAGAGAGTTGGTCAGTATAGGAGCGTTAACCCTTTTCACCTAACAATTTGCGGTTTAATTCGCCAGCGTTCCCCTCTACAATGTGCGCCTTGCTTGCCAATGCTGCACGCTGACTTTATACCTTGATTAGGAACCACAATGACCGCCACTCTGATTGCTGAGCAAACACCAACTCCCGCGAATGATGCGCAAGATATCTTACAAGATGTCTTTGGTTATCAAAGCTTTCGTGATGGTCAGCAAGAGGTCATAGACCTAGCCGTTGAAGGCAAAGACAGCTTGGTGATTATGCCAACCGGTGGTGGTAAATCTCTGTGTTACCAGATCCCGGCTTTAGTACGTGATGGGCTGACTTTGGTTATCTCACCGCTCATTTCATTGATGAAAGACCAAGTTGACCAATTGAAAGCCAATGGCGTGGCGGCTGAGTGCATAAACTCATCGATGCCACGCGATCAACTGTTGAGCGTGTTCAACCGCATGAACTCAGGCCAATTGAAGATGGTTTATGCTTCACCAGAGCGTGTGTTGATGCGTGACTTCATCGAGCGCTTACAAGGCTTACCGCTTTCGATGATTGCGGTGGATGAAGCACACTGTATCTCTCAGTGGGGACACGATTTCCGCCCTGAGTATGCTTTGCTAGGCCAGCTTAAACAGTATTTCCCGCATGTGCCTTATATGGCGCTCACGGCAACCGCTGACGATGCGACGCGCAAAGATATTATCTCGCGTTTGCAGCTGGTGGAGCCGCACACTTACTTAGGCAGTTTCGATCGCCCTAATATTCGCTACAACCTAGTTGAGAAGCACAAGCCAGTGTCACAGGTGGTTCGCTACCTAGAAACACAGAAAGGCAATTGCGGCATCATCTATTGTGGTAGCCGTAAGAAAGTGGAAATGGTGACCGAGAAGCTGTGCAATAACGGTATTCGCGCTGCGGGTTATCATGCAGGCATGGACACCGACGAACGCGCTTACGTTCAAGAAGCTTTCCAACGTGATGATATTCAGATTGTGGTTGCGACCGTGGCCTTCGGTATGGGCATCAATAAACCCAACGTACGCTTTGTGGTGCACTTTGATATCCCACGCAACATCGAATCTTACTATCAAGAGACAGGCCGTGCAGGTCGTGATGGCTTGCCTGCTGAAGCGATGATGTTGTTTGACCCTGCTGATATGGGTTGGCTGCGTCGTATGCTGGATGAGAAAGAAGAAGGCCCGCAAAAACAAGTTGAGATGCACAAGCTGAACGCGATGAGTGCCTTTGCCGAAGCGCAAACGTGTCGTCGTCAGGTGCTGCTCAACTACTTTGGCGAATATCGCGAGAAGCAATGTGGCAACTGCGATATCTGCTTAGATCCACCAAAACACTTTGATGCGACCCAAGAGGCACAGAAGGCGTTGTCTTGTGTGTACCGCGTTAATCAGTCATTTGGTATGGGTTATGTGGTTGAAGTGATGCGCGGTATGCAGAACATCCGTGTCCGTGATAATGGCCACGATAAACTTTCTACCTACGGTATTGGCCGCGACCATAGTCATGATTACTGGATCAGTATCTTTCGTCAGTTAATTCACAAAGGCTTGTTGTTCCAAAATATCACTCGTAACTCGACATTACAGTTAACAGAAGAAGCCCGCCCGTTACTGCGTGGTGAGATGTCTTTGGAGCTAGCTGTGCCTCGTTTAGATACCGCCGTGCGTAATGCTAAGTCCGATAAGTTAAGCAGCAAGAACTACGATAAGAAGTTGTTTGCCAAACTGCGTAAGCTGCGTAAGTCGATCGCTGATGAAGATGGTTTGCCACCATACGTGGTATTCAGTGATGCGACGCTGATTGATATGGCCGAAATCCTACCCACATCTTATGGCGAGATGCTGGCGGTAAATGGCGTTGGTCAGCGTAAACTTGATAAGTACGCAGACCCATTCTTAGATTTGATTCAAGAACACATCACCACACACGGCTAGCTTGCAAGAAACGACTAGCTTATAAAAACGATTGGCTTATAGAAAAAGAATAAGGTTGATAGGGACATGACAACACCAACAGAATTTGGCTTAAGAGAGTATTTGGCTGAGGAAGGGCGTTTATTGATTACGTCTCCAAGTTTTGATTTTGATTCTTATGAAGTGCTAGGTGAAAAGCTGGTGGCATTGTTATCTGCTTCTGTGGTTGAAAAGCAATGGGACGCCGACATGCACTCTTGGTTGATTGATTTTGAAGATTGTCGGATGTTTTTAAAGTCTGAGCATTACAGTGAATCAATTTGGTTTGAGTCGCTAAACGCTGAAGAAAGTCGAGAAGAGTTTGATTATCTCGCGACGCTTTTCAAGCGCGGTTTCTAACTTTTAGCATGGCTTCTGAAACGTAGCTTCTAACCTGGCTTTTAAAACTTGGCTTCTAATGTCATTCATCAATAAAAGTGAGGATAAACGTTTGCGTTTGTTCTCACCGTTGCAGCCAATATTGATTAATGTATAATCGCCCGCCGCTCAATAGAGCAAATTATAGAAACATTTTTAATTCACATTATTGGTAAGAGCTTTCTTAGTTTATTCGAAGAAATGACTCGATTTGGGTTCCCTCACCCCCAAACCAAACTAAAAAGGTACAGCATGAGTAACTTTACCCCTGCGCAACAGCGCAAAGCCCTAGCACTATTAGTTTTGTTCCATTTGATCATTATTGCATCAAGCAATTATTTGGTTCAGCTACCTTTTACCGTCTTCGGTATGCACACCACTTGGGGTGCTTTCACTTTCCCGTTTATCTTTCTAGCGACCGATCTGACCGTACGTATTTTTGGCGCGCAGCTTGCTCGTAAAATCATTTTCTTAGTGATGTTGCCAGCGCTGGCCGTTTCTTATTTATTGTCTGTGGTGTTCTTTGAAGGTTCATTCCAAGGCTTTAGCCAACTAGGCGAGTTCAACTTGTTTGTTGCACGCATCGCAGCGGCAAGCTTCATGGCTTATTTGCTTGGTCAGATCTTGGATGTGCATGTGTTCAACCGCTTACGCCAAATGAAGCAATGGTGGGTTGCGCCAACGTGTTCAACGTTATTCGGTAATGCCATTGATACCATCGCGTTCTTTGCGATTGCTTTCTACCAAAGCCCAGATCCATTCATGGCTGAGCACTGGACTGAAATTGCGTTGGTCGACTACGGATTCAAGCTTATCATTAGCTTAGGTCTGTTTGTTCCAATGTACGGTGTGCTTCTAAATTACGTAGTTAAGAAGCTAACCGCTGTGAACCCTGACTTTAAAGCAACGGGCGTTAACGCTTAGCATGCTTGAAACGTCACTGTCTTAGAGCGCCTAGCTTTGAGAGAGTGACGTTATTGTTTCTCTTCTCTTCTCTTCTCTTCTCTTCTCTTCTCTTCTTTTGCTTTATCTATTCTCAGTTTGCTTTGCGATTTTTGTTCATGGGTTTTGAAACTGAGGCAGATTTTGTTGCTGCTTTGGGTAAGATCTTCGTTACGCTTTTTTGTAAGAGCAAAGAATTTGGATAGGTAATCACATTACCCTCAGGGTGCTTGAGCAACGTGTGAAACATCCGTATATCCAAAATTTCCCCCTCTATACCATCCCCATCCGCCACAATGATCGAATCTCCAATCCGGTACGGAAATACAAAGAAAATAAGAAAGCTTGCAGTGATGTTGCTGAGTATCGACCATTGAGCAATGAATCCAACGCCGATAACGGTAAACACAGAAGAAATGAAAATAGAGAAGTTGCCGTAACCAATCCCACTAACAATGATGTATACCGCGAATAAGAAGCTGAAGTAGGTAATGCTAAAGCAGCGATTAATAAAGGCGGTTCGAGTTGCGTGGACGGTTTTCTTTTCAGCCAATGCTTTGATGGTTTTCTCTGTGGTTCGTTTGAGTAACCAGTACACACAGAAAAATAGAATCGCCAGAAATAATTCGTATTCTTTTAGTGAACTGAAAATGGTCTCAAGATAGCTCGACATTATTACCTCTTTGGTTGCCTCGGAAAACAGTCCGGATTGTAGTTATTAGATTAATAATAGGCTCACTTCAGCAGCGAAAAGATACGCTCCCATTGGTTGTTGTTAGATGTCCTTATCTATTATTAACAGTTAAGCACATTACCTATGGGGTGGTTGTAAATTAATTGGCCACTCAACTAGATAGCCAGGTTGTGAGCGGTTTTTTACGTTCAATTCAGCATTAACAGGTAATAAAAAACCCTCCTAGAGAGGGTTTAATGATTAGTTCTTAAGAGCCTTGTTAGGTATTAACGCTCTAAAATAGTCAGTGGCCAGCCAATATCAGTTTGTCGATTGGATTCGATTTCTAGCTCTGCGGCTGTGAGAGGGTTGTCTTGCAGCCATTGCTTCGAGATCGTAAGTGTCAGATTGTCGCCTTCTGTCGTCAGTTGAACTTTAGGTTCCAGTTCAGGAGTACGACGATGGGTAAGCAAAATAGCCAAACGCAGAATACGTAAAATACGCTTGCTACTCGTACCAGAAACAGCGTGTTGCTCTGGTAGTGAGGTTAATTGCTCACGATAGCGACGTGCTAACTCACCCAAGTAGTGCTTTTGCGCTCGGGTAAAGCCTGGCAAGTCTAAGTTCTGTAGCAAGTAAGCGCTGTGCTCACCGCCTTTTTTGAAATCAATGGTTAAACCGATTTCATGAAGCTTCGCGGCAGTTTGCAACAATACGCTAGCTTGAGGCTCTGAAACCCAAGTTTCGGCTCCTGCTTGTTCAAACAACGTTTGTGCTAGTACAGCCACTTGTTCACCGTAGCTCACGTCCATTTGGTAGCGAGATTGAACGCTTGTCACGGTACGAGCACGGATATCTTCTTGGCGTAGTTCGTCAACCATCTCGTAGGCTAGGCCTTCACGTAGTGCGCCGCCAGCGAGTGTCATTGAATCAATTTCAAGCAGCTCAAAAATCGCAATAAGAATAGAAAGACCACTTGGGAACACTAATGCACGTTCAAGGGTTAAGCCTTCTATCTCTAGCTCTTCTAAGCGCTCTGTAATCATTGCTTGTTTTTGTAGACGCTTAAGTTTGGCATGAGTAATGACTTCATCCATGCCTTGCGCCAACATGATTTCTTGCAGTGCTTGAACAGTGCCACTTGCGCCTACGCACACATCCCATCCGATATCAGTGTAGCTATCTAGGATCGGGGCCAACGTAGACTTAGCCGCTTCAATGGCGTTGTCAAAGTTGGTTGCGGTTAATTGGCGATCTTTAAAGTGGCGTTCAAGCCAAGTAACACAACCCATCTTTAGGCTGGTTAAGGCTTTGGCTGAGAAACCTTCACCGATGATCATTTCGGTACTTGCACCACCAATATCAACCACTAGTCGGCGGCCGCTGCCACCAGAAGTGTGTGCTACGCCTTTATAGATAGTCGCAGCTTCTTCTTCACCAGAGATAACATTGATGTCGTAACCGAGTATCTGGTTCGCTTTCTCTAGAAAGATATCCACATTAGTCGCTGTACGCAGGGTAGCGGTACCGACAATGCGGATATTTTCTTTTGGAATATCTTGCAGTCGCTCTGCAAAGAGACTCAAACAGTCCCAGCCGCGCTGCATAGCTTCTGTACTAAGCGCATTATTTTCATTTAAGCCTGCAGCTAAACGTACTTTGCGCTTAATCTTAGCCATGGTTTGAACGCTGCCATCGATATGACGCACAACGAGCATATGAAAACTGTTCGACCCGAGGTCGATTGCAGCGTAAAGCGGGGGTGACACTGTTTGACTCATAAGCGACTAAGCTTCCTTGTTATGACGCGGTTGGCGTGGGCGACGGTTCTGGTTTGGTTTACGGTTACCGTTGCGTGGACCATTGTTGTTTGAGCGACGTTGTTGCGGGTTACGTGTACGTAAGCGCATCGGTGCTGGCAGATCTTCTAGTAGTGCAGAAGCATCGTAGTCAGACATTGGGATAGCGTGCTCAATGTATTCTTCGATTGGTGGCAAGTTGATTGCGTAATCTTCACAAGCAAAGCTGATCGAGTGACCGCTTTCACCAGCACGACCTGTACGGCCGATACGGTGAACGTAATCTTCACAATCGTCAGGTAGGTCAAAGTTGAATACGTGTGTTACTTGAGGGATGTGTAGGCCACGTGCTGCAACATCCGTTGCGACAAGCAGGTCAACATCACCTTTAGTGAATTGCTCAAGAATCTTTTCACGTTTCTTCTGAGGAACATCACCCGTTAGCAAACCAACACGGTGACCATCGGCAGCCAAGTGGCCCCAAACTGATTCACATTTGTGCTTAGTGTTAGCGAAGATGATTGCGCGATCTGGCCACTCTTCTTCGATTAACGTTTGTAGAAGAGCCATTTTGTGTTCGTTAGAAGGGTAGAAAAGCTCTTCTTGAATACGGTGACCAGTCTTACGCTCAGGTTCAACAACGACATGCTCTGGGTTGTGCATGTGTTCGAATGCAAGTTCTTGTACGCGGTAAGACAGCGTCGCAGAGAACAGCATGTTCAGGCGATCTTTAGGTTCTGGCATACGGCGGAACAAGAAGCGGATGTCTTTGATGAAACCAAGATCGAACATGCGATCAGCTTCGTCAAGAACAACAGCTTGAATGTGGTTAAGGTTAAATACCTTTTGTTTGTAGAAATCGATGATGCGACCAGTCGTA
Source organism: Vibrio sp. 14N.309.X.WAT.E.F5 (assembly GCF_030397615.1). Lineage (NCBI taxonomy): Bacteria > Pseudomonadati > Pseudomonadota > Gammaproteobacteria > Vibrionales > Vibrionaceae > Vibrio > Vibrio sp. 14N.309.X.WAT.E.F5. The sequence continues at coordinate 31,160 of NZ_JAPNXR010000031.1, forward strand.
CCAATTAAGATATCTGCGCCTTCTTCGATCTTACCTAGTTGCTTGTCGTAGCTCTCGCCACCGTAAGCTAATGCTGCTTTGATACCCGTGCTTTCAACCAGAGAGTCAGCATCGTTGTAGATCTGAATCGCGAGTTCACGCGTTGGTGCCATAATAATCGCACGTGGCTGATTAGGCTTGCGGCCTTCATGCTCAGGTGTTTTTAGCAGGTGGTTGAATGTAGCAGTAAGAAACGCTAGCGTTTTACCAGTACCCGTTTGGGCCTGGCCTGCGATGTCTTGGCCGGTGAGCAGTACCGGGAGCGCCAAGGCTTGGATAGGGGTACAGTAATCGAACCCTTTTTTCTCCAATCCTTCAATGACTTGCGGGAGTAACTCCAAGTCGGCGAACTTTTGCTCTGTGATATGCGTCTTTTTCATTGCTATAGAATATCAGCTTAAGCTTGCAATACGAAAGTAAATACATTCCAATAGGGCATCTATTTACTGGTTATCATCCAACCAGTTCTAAAAAATACATTGGAGTGGAAGATGAGTGATAAGATTTTGCAGCTAACTGATGACGGTTTTGATAACGATGTGATCAACGCTGCAGGCCCGGTTCTTGTTGATTTTTGGGCAGAATGGTGTGGTCCATGTAAAATGATTGCTCCGATTCTTGATGAAATCGCAGACGAGTACGAAGGCAAACTCACTATCGGTAAATTAAATATCGACCAGAATGCTGGAACTCCACCAAAGTTTGGTATTCGTGGTATTCCAACGCTACTTCTTTTCAAAGATGGCGGCGTAGCAGCAACTAAAGTTGGTGCATTGTCTAAAACTCAACTTAAAGAGTTCCTAGACGCTAACCTTTAATTAGGTGAGCCTTTGAAAAGAAACCGCGCAGTTAACAAATGCGCGGTTTTGTTTTTTCTAAGCTATGGACTAGTCTTAGTTTTAGTGCTAATTTATCGCACGTTAATTGAACGAATTTCTCTTCTTGGTCGATCCTGTGACCAACTCCTTCTTAACTTAAGAAAACAGATCCTATTTTGACTAAACAAACTTCCACCACTATGAATCTTACTGAACTGAAGAACAGACCTGTGTCTGAACTTGTTAAACTTAGCGAAAGCCTAGGTCTTGAAAATCAAGCTCGTCTAAGAAAACAAGACATTATCTTCTCCATCCTTAAAGCGCATGCAAAAAGTGGTGAAGACATCTTTGGTGATGGTGTTCTAGAAATTCTTCAAGACGGTTTTGGTTTCCTGCGTAGCGGCGACAGCTCGTACCTTGCTGGACCAGATGATATTTACGTATCACCAAGCCAGATTCGTCGTTTTAACCTTCGCACAGGTGACTCGATTGGCGGTAAAATCCGTCCACCTAAAGATGGCGAACGTTACTTTGCACTGCTTAAAGTAAACACGGTTAACTACGACAAGCCAGACAACGCTCGTAACAAAATCCTTTTTGAAAACCTGACTCCTCTTCATGCCAACGAACGTATGGTAATGGAAGCGGGTAACGGCGCGACTGAAGATATCACAGCTCGAATTCTTGACCTTGCTTCACCAATTGGTAAAGGTCAGCGTGGTCTGATTGTTGCTCCGCCTAAAGCGGGTAAAACAATGCTTCTGCAAAATATTGCACAAAGCATTGCTCGCAACCATCCTGAGTGTGAACTAATGGTTCTACTTATCGATGAGCGTCCAGAAGAAGTAACAGAAATGCAGCGCCTAGTTAAAGGCGAAGTAATCGCATCGACTTTCGATGAACCAGCATCTCGCCACGTGCAAGTTGCAGAAATGGTAATCGAGAAGGCGAAGCGTCTTGTTGAACACAAAAAAGACGTGGTTATCCTACTGGACTCAATCACTCGTCTAGCTCGTGCTTACAACACTGTGATTCCTTCATCAGGTAAAGTTCTTACTGGTGGTGTTGATGCAAATGCTCTACATCGTCCAAAGCGTTTCTTCGGTGCGGCACGTAACGTAGAAGAAGGCGGTAGCTTAACTATCATCGCAACAGCACTGGTTGATACTGGTTCTAAGATGGATGAAGTTATCTACGAAGAATTCAAAGGTACAGGTAACATGGAACTGCACCTTAACCGTAAGATTGCTGAAAAGCGTGTATTCCCAGCGATTGACTTCAACCGCTCTGGTACTCGTCGTGAAGAGCTTCTTACGAAGAACGATGAACTACAGAAGATGTGGATCCTGCGTAAGATTGTTCACCCAATGGGCGAAATCGACGCAATGGAATTCCTTATCGATAAGCTAGCAATGACCAAAACGAACGATGAGTTCTTTGACGCAATGCGTCGTCAGTAGTCTTGATTAGCTGATAGTTATTAAAAAGCGCTGCCTTCGGGTGGCGCTTTTTATTTGCATTTTGTAGCGACAGCTTGCAGAATGACCAAAAGTGTTACAAGGAAGTTAAAATGCAACATGGACTGTTGTCATCATTACTCCTGTCTACTTCACTGTTATTTTCCCCGGTTGGTATGAGCCATGCCACTGAGATGTCTCCAACTACAGTAGAGTCTTGGCTTGAGAATGATCAAGTAAAACTGAAAACTGCTGAATTACTCGAATTTGTCGTACGTGACGAAGTCAATTCGCTGCGCTTTGCACTCGAGCGTCTGACATTTCCTCAGCAAGAGGTGGCTCGTTACCAACTCTTGAAAAAGCTCGAACAGCAAAAAGTCGTACTCACGCCTAAGATGTCTATCTTCATTGAACAGCAACTTGCTATTACGCCAACTTACCAAGTATTGGAGCGTGGCGATGGCTATGAGTTTACGGTACCTGCCTTTAATTACCCTTCGATTGCTAACCGATTAATCAAACAATGGCGCCAAGACCAAAAGACACTGGTCTTTGTGTTAGATGCTGAGAAGCAAGAGCTCGATTTAAAAGAGTGGTTATCTGGCCCTGAACATCAGGTTCAAGCGCGAGAAGCGCTGTTAATCAGAGAGCTCGATAGTTTGTCACCTGAAGCCGTTGATTATTTGACTAAGCAACTGACCACTTCGTCTATCGTAAGTTGGTTGCCCTCAACGGAAGTTGTGGTTCGACTGGCACAAGTTAGTGAAGACCCTGAGGTCTACAAGATCTTATGGCGTATGAAGGCTGACTACCATAGCCAAGCAGAGCTGGTACGTCTTGCTGAAACCAAACAAACTTTCGCGCTTGAACAGGTTATGGCTGCGACCAAAAACCCGCGCTTGAAAGATGAAGCCATCATGTTATTGACCAAGGTGAACCCGCTCTCAGAAGAGGTGAAACAGTTTCTTGTCTCTCGGATGGCGATAGCCGATGAAGCATCGTTGGTTGCTCGTGAGCTGGCAAAACAAGGCCATACTCGCTGGTTGCAAGATCTTGTGAATGATAACCCTCAGGTTAAGAGTTCTTTGATCGAGCAAGCATTACCTTAAAGTGGATTTTGTCTCTCAATAACCTTACTAAAAAGGGGGATCTCAGTGTCGCCCTTTTTGATATACTGAGCGCAGAATAATCAGCATGTAGAAGCCCTATGAGTTTTAAAGATTTACGTGATTTTGTTGACCATCTTGAAAGCATTGGTCAGTTGAAACGCATTTCTCACCCCGTCGACCCAGACTATGAAATGACCGAGATTAGCGACCGTACTCTACGTGCTGGTGGCCCTGCTCTTTTATTTGAAAACCCCGTAGGCTATGACATGCCTGTTTTGACCAATCTATTCGGTACGCCTGATCGAGTAGCCATTGGTATGGGGCGTCAAGAGGTCAAAGAGTTACGCGAAGTAGGTAAGCTGCTTGCTTACTTAAAAGAACCTGAGCCACCAAAAGGCTTTAAAGACGCTATCGATAAGCTGCCTGTGTTTAAGCAGGTCTTAAACATGCCAGCTAAACGTCTTCGTAAAGCGGCATGCCAACAAGTGGTATGGCAAGGCGACGACGTCGACCTAGATAAAATTCCGGTTATGAGCTGTTGGGCGGACGATGTCGCGCCGTTGCTAACGTGGGGTTTAACGGTTACTCGTGGTCCAAACAAGAAACGCCAAAACTTAGGCATCTATCGTCAACAGAAGATCGGTAAGAATAAAATCATCATGCGTTGGTTAGCTCACCGTGGTGGCGCGCTTGATCTACGTGATTGGATGGAAACCAACCCAGGCAAGCCATTTCCTGTATCGGTAGCGTTTGGTGCCGATCCTGCCACGATTCTTGGTGCCGTGACGCCAGTTCCTGATACCTTATCGGAATACGCGTTTGCTGGCTTATTACGTGGCAGTAAAACTGAGGTCGTTAAATCAATTAGTAATGACCTAGAAGTGCCAGCGAGTGCTGAAATCGTAATGGAAGGTTACATCGACCCGAATGAGTTCGCAGACGAAGGGCCGTACGGAGACCATACTGGTTACTACAACGAGAAAGAAAAGCATCATGTGTTTACTATTACTCATGTAACCATGCGCGAGAATCCGATCTATCACAGTACCTATACTGGCCGTCCACCTGATGAGCCTGCAGTATTAGGTGTTGCGTTAAATGAAGTGTTTGTTCCTATTCTTCAAAAGCAATTCCCGGAGATAGAAGACTTCTACTTGCCACCTGAAGGTTGTTCGTACCGAATGGCGGTAGTGACCATGAAGAAGCAATACCCAGGTCACGCTAAGCGCGTGATGATGGGTGTATGGTCTTTCCTACGCCAATTCATGTACACAAAATTTGTCTTGGTATGCGATGAGGATGTTAACGCACGTGATTGGTCTCAAGTGACCGCTGCCATGTGTGAGCATATGGATCCGTCTCGTGATAGCTTGATGATAGAGAACACACCTATCGATTCACTAGACTTTGCATCGCCAGTGGTAGGTTTAGGCTCAAAAATGGGTTTAGACATTACTAAGAAGTGGGATGCGGAGTTGGCACTATCACCTGATGCTAAATCTTTACCTATAGATAGTCAGCATGTTGAAGGTTGCTTAGCTGAGCTAACCGAAACCTTCCCTGAAATTATTGATATTCACTTACAGAATGACAATGCGTGCATGGTCGTTGTGTCTATCGATAAACAAGCGGCAGGCAATGGTAAGAAAATCATTGAAGCGGTTTGGTCTCAGTTCGATGAGAACAAGTTTGTCATCGTGTGTGATAGTGACGTTAACGTCAGTGACTGGAATGACATTATCTGGGCGGTGACTACAAGAATGGATCCGGCAAGAGATACGTTCTTCCTGAAAAACCAAACTGGACATTCAAAAATGGGTCTAGATGCGACGAACAAGTTTGAAGGTGAGTGCCTGCGTGAGTGGGGTGTTCCAATCACTAAGAACCCAGGCGTCGTTAAAAAAATTGATAGCATCTGGGAACAACTAGGAATCTCATGAGCTTCCAAGTAGTCTTATACCCAGAAAATATCAGTTTTACCGTAGAAAAAGGGCAAACGGTTTTGGATGCTGCGCTCAACAGCAATATCAATTTTCCAAACCGTTGCCAAGTTGGTGCATGCGCTATGTGCATGTGCAAAAAATTAGAAGGCCAAGTGAGTTACCACCTTGAACCCATGCTCACAGAGAAAGAGCAGTTACAAGGTTGGATTTTTGCTTGCCAAGCATTTGCAGAAAGTAATTTAGTTCTAACCTTTGCCGATTAAGGGTTAGTGAGAGGAAGAACATGACTATTAAATGTAAAGTGAAGTCTATCGAGCCATTAGCTTGTAACACTTACCAAATCCTACTTCACCCAGAAACACCGGTCGCTTTTAAAGCGGGCCAATACTTGATGGTTGAAATGGGTGAAAAAGATAAGCGCCCATTTTCGATTGCAAGCAGCCCTTGTCGCCATGAAGGCGAGCTTGAGTTACACATTGGTGCAGCTGAGCACAATGCTTACGCTTCAGAAGTTGTTGAGGCAATGAAGAAAGCGCAAGCTGAAGATGGCGACATAGCTATTGACGCTCCGCACGGTGATGCGTGGGTTAAAGAAGAAAGCGATCGTCCTCTGTTACTCATTGCTGGTGGTACTGGCTTTAGCTACGTGCGCTCTATTCTCGATCACTGTATCGCGCAGAACAGTAAAAAAGAGATTCATCTATACTGGGGCGCAAAAGATGAGTGTCAGCTGTATGCGAAAGAAGAGCTTGTCGACATTGCAGCAAAACACAGCAATGTACATTTTGTACCAGTAGTAGAAGAAGCACCTGAAGTTTGGCACGGTCAAACGGGTAATGTACTTGAAGCAATCACGCAAAGTTTCGAATCATTAGCTGATTTTGATATCTACATTGCGGGTCGTTTCGAAATGGCAGGTGCTGCAAGAGACTTGTTTACTCAGAATAAAGAAGCAAAGCGTGACCATATGTACGCAGATGCTTACGCGTTTATCTAAGAATTCTTTTAGATTTAGAGCAAAAAGAGAGCAGAAATGCTCTCTTTTTTCCGTTTAGGTGAACTATTAGGCACTTAAGCTCTATTTATTCATTTTTCATGAAAAAGTAGTTGCTAAGCTGAGAGGGTTCCCTATAATGCGACACCACTGAGACGGCAGACGCCACAAGGCTTCAGCAAGAATCAGTCAGACGGAAAGCGACAAAAATTAATTTTCAAAAAGTGTTTGACACTGAATGTTAATTCGCTAGAATGGCCGTCCACTTCGAGAGGCTCCTTACTTAAAAGGAACGCTCAACAAGTGAAGCTCTTTAACAATTTAAACCTATCAATCTGTGTGGGCACTCGTTGATGAATAT
>NZ_JAPNXR010000032.1:0-37785 GCF_030397615.1 Vibrio sp. 14N.309.X.WAT.E.F5
TAAAGCTATTACCATTCCAACAGAATGGTAATGAATTGACTGTGCCGAATAACTACAAGTAGTTAAACGTATTGGTCACTCAGTTCATTGAAATCAATTTTGATTCCGAAGAATCTGTTTTATCTAACGATAAAACGTTTTGATATTCATCAACGAGTGCCCACACAGATTGATAGGTTTAAATTGTTAAAGAGCTTCTCTTCATTGTGACTTGCATCACTTCGGAAGAGGCGGCTATTCTAGCGTTTTAATTCTCAGTGTCAAACACTTTTAAAAATTAATTTCTACTTTCTAAAAGTAGAAGCGAATTATCGCTTAAAGCTAGTTGCCTTACTAACATTCTTCGCTGAAGCCTTGTGGCGTCTACCGTGTCAGTGAGGCGGCATTATAGAGATGTTCCTCACATTGGCAAGTGTTTATTACCGAAAATTGCAAAAATAACGGTTAGATGATGGATAAACACCCAAAGCCTTATTTATGCAAGTTTAACTACAAAGTACCTACATAATAACCACAGACTTATCCACAATCGCTTTAATTTTATCCCCTAGAAACTAAAAAAGCTGCCTTGAGGCAGCTTTTTAAATGGCAATGAGTCTAAATCCCAGAACCATATTGCTCTCCATCGTCTTCATGGAGACCACATTCTCGTTTCAGACCATTGAAACGGGTTTCTTCTTCAGTCATACCCGGTTCCCATTTCTTAGTCGTATGAGTATCTCCAACAGAAAGGTACCCCTGCTCACGAAGTGGGTGGTAACTAAGGCCATGCTCTTCTAAGTAATAATGAACATCTTTATTTGTCCAATCAATTACTGGCAAGAACTTAAACACACCATTTTGGATAGATAAGATTGGCAAGTTTGCACGCGATTGAGATTGCTCTCTTCGCAAGCCTGAAAACCAAGTGCCGGCCTCGAGTTCATCTAGCGCTCTTCTCATCGGTTCAACTTTATTAAGTTTGTTGTACTTCTCTATCCCTTCTATACCTTGATCCCAAAGTTTGCCATATTGCGCTTCTTGCCAATTAGAGCTCTGTTGTGCGCGAAAGACTTGAAGGTTTAGAGTCAACTTCTGACTTAACTCATCTATAAATCGATACGTTTCCGGGAATAGATACCCAGTGTCCGTAAGAATAACTGGAATATCGGGTTTGGCTTGAGTCACTAAGTGCAGCATCAATGCTGCTTGGATTCCGAAACTAGAAGACACTACATGTGTTCCTTCTAAATGTTCTAGTGCCCACTTAACTCTTTCTAATGCGGTTAGCTGCTCTAACTCAGCATTGATTTGTCCAAGACGAAGTATTTGCTCCGTCTTAGTCAATGCGAGTAGCTCTGCTAACTTCAGTTTTGAAGCGACAGAATTATGCATGCAGATCCCTCTTTGAAATGATCACCTCTTCGATGATGCCAGTTCGGATTGTAAAATCACCGAACCCTTCATTGTCGTTACGTTCCGTAGCCCAACGTCCCACCAGCGAATCAATATCTTCTAAGATCTGAGCTGAAGTGATGTTCTCTTTATACATCTTCGGGATACGAGTTCCGGCTTTGTTGCCACCTAAGTGCATGTTATAACGCCCCGGCGCCTTGCCGACTAAACCAAGTTCAGCCAACATTGCACGACCACAGCCGTTTGGACAGCCTGTGATACGAAGGATGATGTTATCTTCTTCTGGTAATCCATGTTTCTTCAGAATGTCTTCAACATCCGTTACAAACTCAGGAAGAAAACGCTCAGCTTCTGCCATTGCTAAAGGACACGTTGGGAATGCCACACAAGCCATTGAGTTTTTACGCTGCTCGGAAACGGCATCATCCATCAGACCGTATTGACGTGCCAGCTTTTCAATTTTTGCCTTTTGGCTCTTAGGTACACCTGCAACAATTAGGTTTTGGTTCGCTGTCATGCGGAAGTCACCTTTGTGGACCTTCGCTATTTCAGCAACACCTGTTTTCAGCGCTTTCCCTGGGAAATCAAGTAAACGACCATTTTCGATGAATAACGCTAAGTGGTGCTTACCATCAATGCCTTCCGCCCAACCGATACGATCGCCACGGCCAGTAAACTCATAAGGACGGCTTTCAGAAAACTCAACGCCTGCACGTTTTTCTACTTCTGCTTTGAATACATCAATACCAACACGGTCTAGTGTGTATTTGGTTTTTGCGTTCTTACGGTTCGAACGGTTACCCCAATCACGCTGAGTCGTTACCACCGCAGCTGCTACATCTAACGTTTTATCTAATGGCACAAAACCAAAGTCGTCAGCTTTACGTGCATAAGTAGAAGTATCGCCGTGCGTCATTGCAAGACCACCGCCCACTAATACGTTAAAGCCCACCAGCTTTCCGTCTTTAGCAATCGCGATGAAGTTAAGATCGTTAGCATGAACGTCGACGTCATTTTGCGGAGGAATTACAACTGTCGTCTTGAACTTACGCGGTAGGTAGTTGCTACCTAAGATAGGTTCTTCATCCGTTGTTGCTAGCTTTTCACCATCTAGCCAGATCTCAGCATAAGCACGTGTCTTAGGTAATAGATGCTCACTGATCTTTTTCGCCCACTCGTAAGCTTCTTGGTGAAGCTCAGACTCAACAGGGTTTGTCGTACATAGAACATTTCGGTTTACGTCACCCGCAGTCGCGATTGAATCTATACCAATACTGTTTAGTGTTTGGTGCATTAACTTAATGTTCGGCTTCAACACACCGTGGAACTGGAACGTTTGACGAGTTGTAAGACGAATAGAACCATAAGAGGTGCTTTCATCTGCGAATTTATCAATCGCTAACCATTGCTTAGGAGTGATGATGCCGCCTGGCATACGCGCACGCAGCATTACATTATGTAAAGGTTCTAGCTTTTGCTTGGTGCGTTCATTACGAATATCACGGTCATCTTGTTGATACATACCGTGGAAACGGATCAGTTGAAAGTTATCTGCGGTAAAACCACCAGTGATACGGTCTTGAAGATCTTGTTCAATCGTACCGCGAAGGTTTTTACTTTCACGCTTCAGACGTTCATTGTCAGCCAAAGGTCCCAGTACTTGACCTAGCACTTCTTGCTCTATTACTTGCTTGCTCATTAGTACACATCCCTTTGGTAACGTTTCGCTTTGCGTAAATCATTAATATATTGTTCAGCTTGTTCGCGGCTCTGATTGCCATGTTTTTCCGCTATCGTAACTAACGCTTCATGAACATCTTTCGCCATTCGAGTCGCATCGCCACAAACATAGAAGTACGCGCCCTCCTGCAGCCACTGCCAAACCTGCTCTGCTTGTTCGATTAAGCGGTCTTGAACATAAACCTTTTCTTTTTGGTCACGGCTAAAGGCAACATCAAGCTTGGTTAGCGCACCAGACTTAAGGTACTTCTGCCATTCAACTTGATATAAGAAATCTTGAGTAAAGGTACGGTCACCGAAGAACAACCAGCTTTTGCCTTCAGCATCATTGTTTTCACGCTCTTGAACAAAACTGCGGAACGGTGCGATACCGGTACCCGGGCCGACCATGATGATTGGTGTATTGTCGTCTTGTGGTAATTTGAAGTTATTGTTGTTCTCAACAAACACCTTCACTTCACCACCTTCTTCAAGGCGTTGAGCTAAGAAGCTAGAAGCTCCGCCTAAACGAGACTCTTCGCCTTTTTGATATTCAACCAGACCTACCGTCAAGTGAACTTCTTCATCCACTTCAGCTTGGCTTGATGCAATAGAGTAGAGGCGCGGGGTCAGCTTACGTAGTAGACCAATCAATTCATCAGCCGATAGCTTAGTTTTCTTCTCAGCTAAAACATCGACAACTTGAGTGTTACCCGCGTATTCACGAAGCTTGTCTTTATCTTCCACCAGCTTGATTAACTTCTTGCTGCCTGATAGCTCAGCAAACTTAGTCACAAGTTGAGGGTTTGAAGATGTAATCTCGAATTTACTGACGAGTGCACTGTGGACAGATAAGTTGTCACCATCGACATCGACACTTTCGATACCAGACAACCCAACCTTAGAAAGGATCTGATTTGCGAGTTCTGAACTGTTTTCAAACCACACGCCTAGCGCATCACCCGGTTGATAAGTAATACCCGACTCATCAAGATCAATCTCGATGTGACGAACATCTTTACCCGAATCACGACCGGTGATCTTTTGGCTCGTCAATAGTGTCGCGGAGTATGGGTTTTGTTTGGTGTATTGCGAATGACCGGCAGCCGCTTGACCGACGGGCAACTGAACTACATCGGCTTCAGTGCCTGTCGATAGCGTCTCTTTTACTTGCTCTAATGCTTTAGCGCGCCATTCCGTTGCTGACTCTTCGTAATCAACATCACAATCAAGACGGTCGACAAACGATTTAGCACCAAGCTTAGCGAGGAAGTTATCGAAGTCTTTAGCCGTTTGGCAGAAGAACTCATAGCTTGAGTCACCTAAACCGATCACACCGTATTGTAGGTTTGATAATTTTGGCGCTTTCTTCGATTGAAGGAATTCATGCAACTCAATAGCGTTATCAGGGGCTTCGCCCTCACCATTGGTTGAAGCCACAAAAATGACGTGTGTCTCTTTGGCTAGGTTCTTACCTTTATAATCACTTGCATCGAAAAGCTCGACAGCAATCCCTAAGGCTTTCGCTTCTGCCTCAAGCGATTCGGCGACACCTTTCGCATTACCGGTTTGGGATGCGAAGATAATGCTGAGCTTACCCGCAGGTTTTGCGGCTACTGCAGCGGCTGCTTGAGCGATTGGCGCGGCGGCACCCACAGGCTGAGTTTGGCTCACACCCCAAAGGTAACCACTGACCCATGCCAGTTGTTGAGAAGATAATTCAGAAACAGTTTGCTGAAGATGACCCAATTGTTGGTCATTAAGTGGTGCTGCTAGCCCAGGTAACTCATTAGCCCCAGACTGTGCATTATTATTTTGTGAAGACTCTTTCTTATTTAAAGACATGGTCACGACATCCCTAATCATTGCGTGACGATAGATTAACCACTCCTTTTAATAACAAGAAAGAATAGAAAAGTATGTTTTATAACTTTTTGGAAGTAAAAACCGATTGAAACGTCAATTTAGTTACTGGTTTTCAATACGAACTTGTTGAAAGCCAACCGCCATTGCCGACTTAGATGCTAGGTCTAAATCCGCGTAATGACACTCTTCACCATGAACATCAGTAAGCAAAACAAAGCCGCCTCCCATATGGCGAAACTCCACAACCCAAGACCCCTCTTGAATTGAGGGCTCTATGATCGCTTCAACCAACAGATTTTCTCGATATAAATTTCGTAATTCATTGAGTGTCATATTCCATCCCTTGCTTTGACCTCACAACATAGCCCTTTTAAGAATAGACGCTAATTAGCTCTCTGTATTAAGGATGGTCGAAAGTGATGAATGTGCTAACTAATTCCAGAAAGATATAATCAATAGATATAAAAAACGCCACTTAATAAAGTGACGTTCTTAAAATTTGTTCTAAATGAGCTTGAATAGCTTAGAAGCGCACTTCAGCGCCAGCAAACCAACCATCTACCATGACAAAGCTCTTGCCTAGATCAGAGCTAAAGAACTCATCCGAATCTAGATCGATAACACGGTAACCACCACGCAGGGCAATTTCAGATTCTGATACTGGAATTCGGTACTGAACACCCGCCATCAAGTCAGTGCTCTTAATACCACTGCTATCACCAAACTCCATCGTACCAATGATATCGAAGTTGGTGTCAGGAACGTTGATCTCTGCGTTACCGTAGAAGCTCCAAGTAAATTCATCAAAGCTTGTTTGAGCGCCGCCTGTTTTCGGTTCGATGTAATTCGAGTTTGAATACTGAGTAAACGTCACACCTGCATCAAAGTTCATCAGCTTGTGATCTAACAATGTGTAATAGAAGGTGTAGTCGTACTTATCGAAGGCCAATGAATCCGCATCGACAGAAGTATAGCGAAAACTAGCGTTTGGTAGCATCGGGGCATTATGCTCAAATGCGAAATACAACGAAGGAGAGTTAGAATCATCATCTTGTCTAACTTCGTTTAGCTTTGTACTTCCCCACCACATATCGGCACCGACTTTAGCCGTGTAAGAAAACTCTTCTTCAGCAGATACTGCCGAGCTTAAAGATAGCATTCCCACTAAAGCAATTAATGGCATTTTATTCATTTGAGATAGCTCCAATTCCATATCGTTGTGCTAATTGTATGCACATTCATAGATTATTGGGGAAAATTCTATCACACATCTTAAATTCTCAAACGATAAACCGCTGACGTTCAAAGATTTGACGACACCATGACCTTAGGAACGTCTTTGGTTAGAACTGTGTACAAAGTTTTTGAAAAACCAGATACCCAATGCAATTACGATTAACCAAGGCAGCAACTTAAACACGACGCCCATCATACCTAAAACCAACATGACTGCTAACGCGACTCCGGTTGCAGCCAATACCGTCATAAACGTGATACCAGTGACAAGTAGAGTTGCGACGAAAATAAGAACAAAGATTAATTCAAACATAATGGTCTCCCTAATGAGTTAATGACCTATCTTTCCTACTTTCTAACATTGCAGCTTCCATACCAAGTTAGTAAAAACAATAAAACCCTTACTTATCAGGCAAATAAAAAGCCACACATCTTAATGCGTGGCTTTTAAAGAAACCATCAATGGTAAATTTAGCCTCTAATGGCGAATTTAACCTTAGATTTAAATCTTGGGCTTTTAAGCTCGAACTTTTAACCTAGAGGGAGGTTATACGTTTAGCTCTTTAGGGATCTTAGCCAATGCTGTCTGCACCACCTCAATGCCCGCGCCTTTCTTATGCGCATTCTCACTGATGTAACGACGCCATTGTCTTGCGCCCGGCATGCTTTGGAATAAACCAAGCATATGACGAGAGATGTGCCCTAGGCTTGCACCGTTTGAAAGTTCACGTTCGATGTACGGATACATCTCTTCAACTACTTGTGAGCGCTTCTTAATTGGCGTATCCAAACCAAAAATCTGTTGATCAACTTCAGCCAAGATAAACGGGCTATGATAAGCCTCACGACCGATCATCACACCATCAAGGTGTTGCAAGTGCTCTTTAGTTTGCTCAAGAGTAGTAATGCCACCATTCACAGCAATCACCAGATCAGAGAAGTCTTTCTTGATTTGGTATGCACGATCGTAATCTAGCGGTGGGATCTCGCGGTTCTCTTTCGGGCTAAGGCCACTCAACCATGCTTTACGAGCATGAATAGTAAATTGCTCACAGCCGCCTTTTTCAGAAACCGTCGAAACAAACTTAGTCAGAAACTCATAAGAGTCTTGGTCATCGATACCAATTCGCGTTTTCACAGTAATTGGAATATCAGTCACTTCTTTCATCGCCGATACGCAATCTGCCACCAGCTCAGGTTCAGCCATCAAGCATGCACCAAAGCGACCATTCTGAACTCGGTCTGAAGGACAACCTACATTTAGGTTTACTTCATCATAGCCACGCTCTCCAGCAAGCTTGGCACAAGCAGCTAAATCAACAGGGTTTGAACCACCAAGTTGAAGTGCAAGCGGATGTTCTTGCTCGTTATATTCTAGAAAGTCGCCCTTACCATGTAAGATCGCACCTGTGGTTACCATTTCCGTGTACAGAAGAGTCTGCTGAGAAAGCAAACGGTGAAAGTAACGACAGTGGCGGTCAGTCCAATCGAGCATTGGAGCGACGGACAACCTACATGAATGTGTCATGGCAAAGTACCCTAGTAGCGAGTCAAAAAAAATATGCTGGAATACCCAGCAAAAGCAAGGGCGGCTATTGTAAATGCTATGCCTTGATTGTGCTATATGAACTTTACCTCACACTTTTTTATAAACCTATTCACCAGATCTCTAATTCAGCCTCATTAATCAGTTATGCCTTGAGTCACAATGTCATTTTGAGTTACCTTGTCTTATTCAAAGTCGTGGGTCACAATACGCTCTGTACCTGACTTTAATAGAAATCATTGGCTCCCAAAATAAAGTAACCTAGAAATAGTGTTTGATTAGGGATGTCCGATTGAATGGTGAAAAATTTGGACCACACATTGATAGAGCAAGTTGAAGGGATATGCGCATCACGAGGAGTTAGACTAACTCCCCAACGAAAGCGTGTGTTTGAGCTCATCCTCTCTAATAAAAAAGCCTCCAGTGCTTATGAATTGTTAGAGCAATTAAAGCAGAGTGAACCGCAAGCCAAACCTCCTACAGTTTATCGCGCTTTAGATTTTTTGTTGGAACAAGGTTTCATTCATCGAGTTGAGTCAACCAACAGCTTCATATGTTGCTGTTCATGCAATGCAAACCAACACTTTTCGCAGCTATTAATCTGCGATAAATGTGGGACAGTCATAGAGCTACAAGACGATGCTCTTATCACTCAACTCGCTAACAACGCGGAGAAGCACGGTTTTCAATTAACGAATCACGTTATTGAATCTCATGGTGTATGCCAAACTTGCTCCTCTGATATGAAAGAATAAGATTATAGAAGAACATTATGCGCGCTGAATTTGTAAACCCGTTTTTAGCTTCTTTAATGAATGTATTAAAAACGATGGCTTCTCTAGAATTGAAGCCACAAAAACCGAGAGTTAAGAAAGACGAAATAGCTCGTGGTGATGTATCCGGCCTAATTGGCATGGTGGGCACACAATCTCGTGGTTCAATGTCGATCACCTTTGATGAAGGTCTTGCCTTAGAAATCATGGAAAACATGCTGGGTGAGCGCCCGAACGGCTTGAACGAAGAAGTGACCGATATGGTGGGTGAAATCACTAACATGGTGACTGGCGGCGCAAAACGTATTCTTGCAGAAAGCGGATTTGATTTCGATATGGCAACGCCTATCGTTGTTTCAGGTAAAGGCCACACTATTCGTCACAAGTGTGACGGAGCAATCATCATCATGCCTTTCTCATCTCAATGGGGTAATGCCTTCATCGAGATCTGTTTCGAATAGAGACAATCGAGTAAATAAAAAAACGAAAGGCTGACGTGCATACGTCAGCCTTTTTTATTGCCGTAAAATCAACGGACATAAAAAACGCCAACCGAAAGGTTGGCGTTTACAGTTATTACTGGGTGTTACTTAAACAGTCTTAAGCTTTCAGCGCTTTAAATGCGTTGATTAGACCGTTCGTTGAGCTGTCGTGAGATGTTACTTGAGCATCGTCAGCAAGCTCAGGAAGAATTTGGTTTGCTAGTTGCTTACCAAGTTCTACGCCCCATTGATCGAAGCTGAAGATGTTCCAGATAACGCCTTGAACAAAAATCTTGTGCTCGTACATCGCGATTAGGTTACCTAAAGTGCGAGGAGTCATTTGTTTAACAAGGATCGAGTTCGTTGGACGGTTGCCTTCAAATACTTTGAAAGGAGCAAGCTCCGCTGCTTCTTCTGCTGTTTTACCAGCCGCTAGGAATTCAGCTTTTACTGTCTCTTTTGTCTTACCGAATGCTAACGCTTCAGTTTGAGCAAAGAAGTTAGACATCAGCTTCTGGTGGTGATCAGATGCTGGGTTGTGGCTGATTGCAGGCGCGATGAAGTCTGATGGGATCAGCTTAGTGCCTTGGTGAATCAGTTGGTAGAAAGCGTGCTGGCCGTTTGTACCAGGTTCACCCCAGATGATAGGACCTGTTTGGTACTCTACCGGATTGCCTTCACGGTCTACAAACTTACCGTTCGACTCCATGTTACCTTGCTGGAAGTAAGCAGCAAAACGGTGCATGTATTGATCGTAAGGTAGGATAGCTTCTGACTCAGCGCCGTGGAAGTTATTGTACCAAATGCCGATAAGCGCCAGGATAACTGGGATGTTGCTTTCAAACTCAGTTGAAGCAAAGTGGTTATCCATCTCGTGAGCGCCATCTAATAGCTCTACGAAATTATCGAAGCCAACAGACAGTGAGATAGAAAGGCCGATCGCAGACCATAGTGAGTAACGACCACCAACCCAATCCCAGAATTCAAACATGTTGTCAGTATCAATACCAAACTCAGCCACTGAAGCTGCGTTTGTTGATAGTGCTGCGAAGTGTTTAGCAACGTGTGCAGAATCACCCGCTTCAGCCAAGAACCAATCACGTGCAGAGTGTGCATTCGTCATTGTTTCTTGAGTAGTGAATGTTTTAGATGCCACTAGGAACAGCGTAGTTTCTGGGTTCAACGGCTTAAGTGTCTCAACAATGTGAGTGCCATCTACGTTAGAAACGAAGTGCATGTTTAGGCGAGTTTTATATGGCGTTAAAGCTTCAGTCACCATGTATGGACCAAGGTCCGAACCGCCGATACCGATGTTGACGACATCAGTGATCTCTTTACCTGTGTAACCTTTCCACTCACCAGAAACGATGCGGTGTGTGAACAGTTCCATTTTTGCTAGTACAGCGTTAACAGCAGGCATTACGTCTTTGCCATCAACCATTACTGGCTTGTCGCTACGGTTGCGTAGAGCCGTGTGAAGAACTGAACGACCTTCAGTTTTGTTGATTGCATCACCACCGAACATCGCTTCAATTGCAGACTTAACTTCTGTCTCGTTTGCAAGAGCAAATAGGTGCTGCATAGTTTCAGCGTCAACTAGGTTCTTAGAGTAATCCACTAAGATGTCAGAACCGAAACGAGTAGAAAAGCTCTCGAAACGCTTTGCATCTTGAGCAAACAGCTCTTTCATATCCATATCTTGAGCAGACTCAAAATGTGCAGTTAGAGCTTTCCACGCTTGTGTTTGCGTTGGGTTGATATTTTTCAACATGGTATCTATCCCGATGTTACTGTAGGTTTTATTCTAAACGTCACTTAAGTGATGAGTAGAACCCCCGATTAGGCGAAAGTTTATATTTTTCTGTGATGACCAAACCGCGTCACCACTGAAAGATTCTTTGTAATTTTTTTTCACGACGTATTATGCCGCATATGAAGAGCTGTACCTTGAGATAAATCAGGATTAGATTTCCTGATAGAAGAATCGGTACAGACTCTAGCTCTAACATAATTAAATGTGAGCGATACCTGATAAATTCAAGTTCAAAAGATAGCGTTAAACCACTTTTTTTCCAAATACATTATAAAGGATGGCGTATGTGGATTCAGAAGACTATACACCTAAATGCACGAAAGCGTGGATTCCATCTCATTACTGATGAAATTGAACAACAGATACACGATATCAACTCTCTATCTGTTGGTTTATTACATCTCTTTATTCAACATACCTCTGCCAGTCTCACGTTAAATGAGAACGCAGATCCTACCGTTCGTTCCGATATGGAGTCGCACTTTAATAAGTTTGTACCCGAACGTGCCCCTTACTACAGACACACTTATGAAGGTGATGATGATATGCCGGCTCACATTAAAGCATCAACACTTGGCACAAGTGTGACAATACCCATCACTAATGGTCGTTTAGCTTTAGGAACATGGCAGGGTGTTTACTTAGGTGAGCACCGAGATTGTGGTGGAAGCCGCACTGTGATTGCTACGATTCAAGGTGAGTAGACGGCTTAAAAGCGAGATCTTCTTAATAAAAATAATATCTTCTTAATAAAAAAGAGTGGTGTGTTTCCACGACCACTCTTATAAAAATAGCATTTGGCCTACCATAGACCGAAAGCTTTAGAAGGGCTGGTTTATCATGACCCGAAAAGTTCCTTCGTCGCCGCCTCGCGCTAATTCTGCACGAACAACAATCCCTTCTACTTGGAAGCGAACCGCGCCACCAAGGCTCCATTTCATGTCGGTGTGCAGTGTTTTAATATCGTACTCATCCGCAACGCGCCCTACTTCAGCAAACGCCACCCATTGCCACCAAGGCAAATCGTAATAGTTAATTAAAGGAATATCACCTAGCGGTTGCCAATCAGGGATGACTCGATATTCCGCTGAATAATGAACTGCAGAACGTCCGTGGTAACGTCCACCGGTATAGCCTCTCAATCGATATAATCCACCAAGTCGAGCTTGCTCTGTCTCAGGTGGACGCGCGCAATCCTGCCCAGAACAGTTATCCCAAGTTGGTGTATCAGCGGTATAGAAATCGAGTGCCACGACTTGTTGGTCAAACAAGTCGCCTAAAGGGCCTAATGCGAAATACTGACTGTTTTGGAACGTCCACTTCAACCACAAGTCATCGTTAGACCAACTATCGGCACCGGTAGTGAACTCAAGGTTAGTATGAGAACCTTTAGTTGGGTTACGTGTGCTATCACGGTTATCCCAATCCAAAGCCAGACTAAAGCCTGTCGCCTCTTCCGTGTTGTTTAAACCTTCTAGCTCACGAGCGGTATAAAAAGGTGTGAAGATAATCGAGCTGACACCCGAATCGACAGGTGAGGCAAAGCTAACATCTTTGATTGGCTGAAAAGCCCCTAACAAGCCATGTTCTGCAACATTGCCCCAAGGTAGCAAATACTTAAATTCAAACTGATAATTTTGCTCTAAACCATCGGCAATGGTTTTATCATCAATGGATGAATCGTTATCGCCTTGAGAGCCAATGTAATAAGGATTGTCGTTGAAGCGCGCTTGGTACATCTGAGTACTGAATAAAACATTCTCAGAAAGTGCAAAGTTGAAAGCAGATAAAAAGCCAACATAGCTGTCTTTATCAGAATAGAGCGCCATCCCAAACAAAGCGGCTTGAGGCTGCCAAACACCCTTTGCGACACCAGCAACCCCAAAGGTGTTACCCATCGTCTCAGTACTGAAATAGAAAGGGACAAAGGCAGTATCTTTTTCTTCACTCACAGCGGAAGAAGAAAAGCTGACACTGAGCAATGCCACAGCTGACATTAGCCAGCGTCGTGTCGTTCGCATGAACACCATTTACTTTACAAGGTCCATAGCTACTTCACATACTCCATCGCAACGCGCGAAGTCAGCTTAGTGACCAGCTCATACGCAATAGTGCCGATATGTTCCGCCACTTCTTCTGAAGGTAAATCTTTACCCCACAGAGTCGCTTCATCACCGACTTTATCTACAGCATCAGGACCTAGGTCGACCGTTAGCATGTCCATGGAAACACGGCCTGCAATCGGTGCTTTTCTACCGTTTACAAACACTGGCGTTCCGTTAGGGGCCATGCGTGGATAGCCATCACCATACCCGATAGCGATAACACCAACCTTGGTATCACGCTCACTGGTCCAGTTTCCGCCATAGCCAACGCTCTCACCGGCTTTGACATCACGAACAGCAATCAGGTGTGACGTCAGGGTCATCACAGGCTTAAAGCCTAGATCTTTTGCTGATTTATCAGCAAAAGGCGAAACACCGTAAGAGATGATTCCCGGGCGAACCCAATCAAGGTGGCTGTTAGGCCAAGCTAATAGACCAGCAGAGGCAGCAAGTGAGCGCTCACCTTCACAACCGTCAGTGAGAGATAAGAAAAGCTCAGTCTGTTCAACGGTAGTTGTTCTATCCAGTTCATCAGCGCAACCAAAGTGGCTCATGTAACGAAGAGGTTTCGCTACATTCTCACATTGATGCAAACGCTCAACAAAGTTTTGGTATTGCTCAGGACGAGCACCTAAGCGATGCATACCGCTGTCTACCTTTAGCCATACCACGACTGGTGTTTCTAATTCCGCATTCTCTAGCGCACTTAATTGCTCTTCACAGTGCACCACAGTTTGGATGTTATTGGTCACTAATATTGGTAAATCACCCGAAGAGTAAAAACCTTCCAGTAACAAAATAGGTTTAACAATGCCACCAGCACGAAGTTGCAAGGCTTCTTCAATACGGGCGACACCGAAGGCATCTGAGTTCTTAGAATGTTTAGCGATGTGCAATAAACCATGACCGTAGCCATTCGCCTTCACAACCGACATAACTTTACAGTTAGGTGCTTTTGACTTAATCAGTTGAAGGTTGTGTTCCAATGCACCGAGATCAATGCTCGCTGTCGCTGCTTTCATATAAGTCATTAACTTACTCATCATCAAATGCAGGACCTGCATAGTTATCAAATCGGGAGTGTTGACCTTGGAATGTCAAACGAACCGAACCGATCGGACCGTTACGTTGCTTACCAAGGATGATCTCAGCGATGCCTTTCAATGAACTGTCTGGGTTATAAACCTCATCACGATAGATAAACATGATCAAATCGGCATCTTGCTCGATAGAACCTGATTCACGCAAATCCGAGTTTACTGGGCGCTTATCAGCACGTTGCTCTAGGGAACGGTTAAGCTGAGAAAGTGCAACAACCGGCACGTTCAACTCTTTCGCAAGGGCTTTTAAGGAACGCGAAATTTCAGCGATCTCTAAGGTACGGTTTTCAGACAATGAAGGTACACGCATTAATTGAAGGTAATCTATCATGATCATAGAGATACCATCATGCTCACGAGCGATACGTCGAGCACGCGAACGCACCTCTGTTGGTGTTAAACCCGAGCTATCATCGATATACATATTCTTCTTATCCATAAGAATACCCATACTCGATGAAATACGCGCCCAATCTTCATCATCCAATTGACCGGTACGAATCTTGGTTTGGTCTACGCGAGAAAGTGATGCAAGCATACGCATCATCAGCTGTTCGGCTGGCATCTCAAGAGAGAAGATCAGAACAGGCTTGTCTTGTTTCATCGCCGCGTTTTCACATAAGTTCATCGCAAAGGTGGTTTTACCCATCGATGGACGCGCAGCAACAATAATTAAGTCAGAACCCTGTAGGCCTGCTGTTTTCTTGTTGAGGTCGTTGAAGCCAGTATCGACACCAGTCACACCATCTTGTGGCGTTTTATACAAGATTTCGATACGTTCCAGAGTCTTCTCTAGAATGCTATCAACGTTTTGTGGACCTTCATTTTCACTTGCTCGGCCTTCTGCAATCGCAAAGACCTTACTCTCAGCCAGATCAACAAGCTCTTCTGATGTACGGCCTTGAGGGTCATAACCAGAATCGGCAATCTCATTCGCAACACCAATCAGGCTACGTACCAATGCACGTTGCGCCACGATATCTGCGTAAGCGTTTATGTTCGCCGCACTTGGGGTATTTTTAGCAAGGTCGGCAAGGTATGCAAAACCGCCGACTTCTTCGAGCTGCTCACGCAACTCTAAATGTTCAGAGAGTGTAATAAGATCCAGAGGAGAACTTTCTTCAAGGATATCTTTTACTGCTTCGAAGATCAGACGGTGAGGGCGACTATAAAAGTCCTTGCTCACGACTTTTTCTGAAACCGTATCCCAGCGTTCGTTGTCCAGCAACAAACCGCCGATAACAGATTGCTCAGCTTCTAATGAATGTGGTGGGACTTTGATGGCGTCCACCTGATCGCTGGCTGATTTCTGACTTCTGGTATCCACTATGACTACACTCAATAACTAATAATGATCGTTCATTATACCCAAGAACATGCATTTGTAATGCAATCCTCGGGGATTGTTTTATTCTTCAGTAAGAATTTACCTATTGCTGACGGAATTAACCAAGGGTAGCATTACGATCCTTCCATTCATTCACTGTATAACTAGAGGTATGTGTGTCCAAATCATTGGCTCTGAGCACTGGTATTCTGAGTATTGGTCTCCTGAGCACTCCGTTGGCCTTAGCGGATGATGCTAAAGCCTCTGTTGATGCAATCCTCGACTCGATAGTAGTACCAGAATCTACTGCTGAGCCGATCGTCGTTGCACCGACACCTGAAAAAGATATGGATATCGCACCGAGTGATACGAGTGACACAGAACTGCCTAACCCGCTAAAGACTGAAGTCGAATTTGGATATCAGTCGCATACTGGTAATTCTGATTCTCGATCGTTAAATGCCCGCCTAAATGGTGAGTATACGACTGGCCGTCATAGAACCAGTGGCGAATGGAAATACTACAACCTCTACAAAGATGGTGAAGAAGACAAAAGGCAATCGACTTACTCAGCTCAGAGTGACTATAAGTTAAGTCCAAAAACCTACCTCTACGGCAGCTTCAAAGGTGTCGACTCACGCTATAGTGCTTATTTTAAGGACTATACCGTTTCTAGTGGTTTGGGTTACCAATTTTCAAATACAGAAGAGTTTGTGCTGGAAGTCGAAGTGGGCCCTGGTTTTCGTTACCAAGAACCGAATCTCGATGAATTAGACGACGATGACATCATCTTTCCTGAGATTGTTGAGGAAGCCATTTTCCGTGGCAATGTGAACACGTCATGGCAAGTACTGAAGAATTTACAGCTCAAAGCCGATGTGACGTTAGTATCTGGTCACAGTAACCTGAAATTTGATACTGAATTAGAAGCGATCAACGATATTACTGACAATATTGCACTGAAGATTGCTCATTCTCGTCAGTACCACGATAAGGTACCGAATGGATTAAGCAAAGAAGACTCTGTGCTGTCGATTAACCTGCTCTTTCAATTCTAGTCTCAGGAGCAGTTCTAATCTTAAGGCCACTTCTAACCTTGAGAACGACCTGTTCAGCAATAAGAGCTTATGGATCACTGTAAGCTTTTTACCTACTGCAACCCTCCCTTGTGTTTTCCTATATTTCAGACATAAAAAAACACCAGCCGAAGCTGGTGTTTAAAACTTTCAAAAGAAAGAATTCGTCTTGGTACTGAAATTACTCAGCAACGATCGTGATTTTCGCAGTAGCAAAAACTTCAGAGTGAAGTTGGATGCTTACTTCGAATTCACCGATGTTACGTAGAGCGCCTTCAGGTAGGCGTACTTCGCTCTTAGCTACTGCAACACCTGCCGCTGTAATAGCGTCAGCGATGTCACGAGTACCGATAGAACCGAATAGTTTGCCTTCGTCACCAGCTTTAGAAGCGATTGTAACGCCTTCTAGAGTGTTAACTGTCTCTGCACGAGCTTCACAAGCAGCTAGTTGCTCAGCAACTTTAGCTTCTAGTTCAGCACGACGAGTTTCGAACATAGCAACGTTTTCTTTAGTTGCCATAACTACTTTACCCTGTGGGATAAGGAAGTTACGAGCGTAACCAGATTTAACGTTTACTTGGTCGCCAAGGCCACCTAGGTTACCGATTTTATCAAGTAGAATAACTTGCATTATCTTAGTCCTCTTAAACTATTATTAACTATTACCGATTACTGATGCTTGTCAGTGTACGGTAGTAGAGCTAGGTAACGAGAACGCTTGATAGCGCGAGCTAGCTGACGTTGGTATTTAGCACTTGTACCAGTGATACGGCTAGGTACAATTTTACCAGCTTCAGTGATGTAGTTTTTTAGAGTTGCTACGTCTTTGTAGTCAATCTCTTGTACGCCTTCTGCAGTAAAACGGCAGAATTTACGACGACGGAAGAAACGAGCCATGGGCTATCTCCTGATCTAAATTTAATAATGCGGTATTCACACAGGCTTATAAATAAGCATAAGCAAATGCTTGTAGTGGTAATACCTAAACGAGTTGAATAAAATTTAATGACCTAAAAGGCCAAAAAAGAATTACTCAGCAGCAGCTTCTGGCTTAGCTTCTTCTTCACGACGTGGTGCACGTTCTTCACGGTCATCACGACGAGGAGCACGCTCTGCACGCTCTTCTTTTTGCTTAAGCATGATAGATTGCTCAGTCACAGCGCCTTTAGTGCGCATGATCATGTTACGTAGAACTGCATCGTTAAAACGGAAAGCAGTTTCTAGCTCGTCCATCACTTCTTGGCCAGCTTCAACGTTCATAAGAACGTAGTGAGCTTTGTGAAGTTTGTTGATTGGGTAAGCCATTTGACGGCGGCCCCAGTCTTCTAGACGGTGGATAGTACCACCAGCTTCAGTGATTGAACCAGTGTAACGCTCGATCATGCCAGCAACTTGCTCGCTTTGATCAGGGTGAACCATGAATACGATTTCATAATGACGCATTTGGTTGCTCCTTACGGATTATTAGCTTCCACGAAAGGCTCGGTCGTCCAAGGGAAGCAAGGAACTAAAGAAAAATGACCGAGTTTTAAGGACGGCAAATATTATAGAAAGAACCCGGTATTGGCAAGTGGTATTTGGCGAATAATGAAACAGTTTTTCTTTCGCCATCTAGCCATCTGACAAACCAATAGGCTCCGTCATAATTGCCTAAAAAGAAACACCCACCAGCAAGTGGTGAGCGTTAATAAATTCATAGACTTAAGTCGTTTAGGCTTTGTTAAATCGAACCTTACTGAGCTAGACGCTGACGTACCGCTTCAAATAAACAAATACCAGAAGCTACTGAAACGTTCAGGCTCGACACGCTGCCTGACATTGGAATCTTAATCAGGTCATCACACGTTTCACGCGTTAAACGACGCATGCCGTCACCTTCAGCACCCATCACAACAGCAAGCGGACCAGTCAACTTCGCTTGATAGATATCATGCGTTGCTTCACCCGCCGTACCGACAAACCATACACCCTGCTCTTGCAGTGCACGCATTGTGCGAGCCAGGTTAGTCACTCGCACTAACGGAACCGTTTCTGCAGCGCCACAAGCAACCTTACTTACTGTTGCCGTTAGCGGCGAAGAGCGGTCTTTAGGAACGATAACAGCGGCCACACCTGCGGCATCTGCATTACGTAAGCAAGCACCTAGGTTGTGAGGGTCTGTTACGCCGTCTAGAACCAACAGCAGAGGCTGTTCGTGCTGCGCAAGGATATCGTCTAGGTGGGTTTCATTAAGCTGCTTAGCAGGCTTCACCTTAGCAATAAGACCTTGGTGGTTTGCACCTTGTGCTTTTTCATCAAGCGGCTTACGACCCATTTGTTGAATCGACACGCCAAATTGCTGCAGTTGATTCAGTAATGGAAGAAGGCGATCGTCTTGACGACCTTTAAGCACGTACGCTTCAATAAAGCGTGCTGGATCTTTTTCTAGTACGGCTTTCACCGCGTGAATACCGTAAATAAATTCGTTACTCATTGTCTCTGGTTACTCTTATTGCTCAGAGATGAAGGCATCAAACCCGATGCACCCACCTCTGTGTTGTTTATTTCGAGAGCATGCATCTTCCGCCTGATACTCTCGCATTTAAATTCGTTAGACGTTTAAGCCCTACTAGTCACTGTAATGACGATAGCTTAAGACTTATCAGCCTTTGGCTTACGGCTTGCTGCACGCTTTTTCTTAGCTCGAGCTTTAGCTGCACCGGTTTTATTCGCTGGCTTTTTCTTCTTAGCTGAGCTTTCGCTACTTCCATCTGGTCGTTTAGTTGGTTCAACCAAAGGCGTTGCTGGTACACCCGGCTTATTGCTCTTCACCGCTGAACGCTTCTTACTTTTCGCCTTTTTCATCGCTTCGGCTGCACGCTTCTTAGCTGTTTTGCCTTTACCACGCGGCTGACGATCGGTGTCTTCTAAATCAAAGTCGATTTGACGAGTTTCTAAGTTAACCGCCGAAACCTTCACTTTAACCGAATCACCCAAGCGGTAGATATTACCTGAGCTTTCACCAACCAGACGCTGACCAACAGCATCAAATTGATAGTAGTCATTCGCTAGCGCAGAAATATGTACCAGACCATCGATGTGCAGTTCTGTTAGACGCACAAAGAAACCGAAGCCAGTCACGTTGGCAATCACGCCATCCATCACTTCACCGACATGGTCTTGCATGTATTCACATTTCAGCCAGTCGTTCACTTCACGTGTAGCATCATCAGCACGACGCTCAGTCATTGAACACTGCTCGCCATAGAAGTCCATATCATCGAAAGTGTAGTGGTAACCACCGGTTGGCGTCCAACGTTCGCTGTTACGACCTTCTTCTTTCGCAATAAGGTACTTAATCGCACGGTGCAATAGCAAATCTGGGTAACGACGAATTGGCGAGGTAAAGTGAGCATAGCGTTTAAGAGCTAGACCAAAGTGACCCGCGTTATCCGCGTTGTATACCGCTTGCTTCATTGAGCGCAACAGCATAGTTTGGATTAATTCACGATCTTCACGTTCGTTAATCTGTTGCATCAGTTGTGCATAATCTACCGGAGATGGCGACAGGCCACCTTCCAGCGTTAAACCTAATTCACTTAAGAAGCTCTTAAAGCCCATTAAGCGCTCTTCACCCGGAGTATCGTGAACACGGTACAGAGCAGGCTCTTTCGCTTTTTCTACATAAGATGCCGATGCGATATTCGCAAGAATCATACATTCTTCGATGATCTTGTGTGCATCGTTACGAATTACTGGCTCAATACGGTCAATCTTACGATCCGCATTGAAGATAAACTTAGTTTCTACCGTTTCAAATTCAATCGCACCACGTTCGTCACGCGTTTTCTTAAGCACCTTGTACATCTTATGAAGCTCTTCAAGATGTGGTACTTCTGGTTCGTAACGTTCACGTAATTCTTCATTGCCATCTAAGATCGCGCCTACTTTGTTATAAGTAAGACGAGCATGAGAATTCATTACCGCTTCGTAGTGCTTATAGCCTGACAGTTTACCTTTGTCTGAGATAGTCATCTCACACACCATACACAAACGGTCTACCTGAGGGTTCAATGAACACAAACCATTTGAAAGTACTTCTGGCAGCATTGGGACAACTTGTGACGGGAAGTATACCGAGTTACCACGGTTAATCGCTTCTTTGTCTAGCGCCGTATCTGGGCGAACGTAGTAACTTACGTCAGCGATCGCTACCCATAGACGCCAGCCGCCGCCTTTCTTCGCTTCACAGTAAACCGCGTCATCGAAGTCACGCGCATCTTCGCCATCAATCGTAACCAATGGCAGTTTGCGTAGATCAACACGTCCTTCTTTTGCTTCTTCAGGAACATGCTCACCAAGATTTTCGATTTGCTTATCTACCGCTTCAGGCCACTCTTGTGGGATCTGGTGAGTACGGATTGCAATTTGCGTTTCCATACCCGGAGCCATGTTTTCACCAAGAACTTCGGTCACTTTACCCATCATGTTACGAGAACGACCGCCGCGATCCGTAATTTCAATCACAACCACATTACCCATTCGAGCACCGCCTTTATGCTCAGTAGGGATCTGGATGTCATGACTAATACGCGAATCATCAGCAACCACGTAAGAATGGCCATATTCTAAGAAGAAACGACCAACAAGTGGGGTTGTGCGCTCTTCAAGAACACGAACCAAACGACCTTCACGACGACCACGCTTACTGTTGTCAGTAGGCTGAGCCAGTACGTAATCACCGTGCATGATGGTTTTCATCTGATGGTGGGGTAACAAGATATCGTTATCTTTACCAACGCTTCCATCTGGGCGAACCCAACCATGACCGTCTTTATGACCAATCACATAGCCTTTAATCAGTTCCATCTTCTCAGGCAATGCGTAGCACTGACGACGAGTAAAGATAAGCTGTCCATCACGCTCCATTGCACGTAAACGACGACGCAGCCCTTCGTATTGTTCCTCTCCAGCCAGACCCAAAGCTTCGAATAGATCGTTACGGTTCATTGGAATATTCGCTTCTGTTAGAAACGAAATAATGAACTCTCGGCTTGGTACTGGGTTTTCGTAATTTTTCGACTCTCGGTCGGCAAAAGGATCAACAGTGGTTGTCGCTGTCGTGTTTTCTGACGTTGGTGTGTTTTTTGACATAGGCGGGCCTGCTTAAGCAAGGAAGGTATATACCCCTAGTATATCTGATGCTAGGGGTAACCTACAGATATGCTTTGGAAAACCCTCAAATAACCTCAGATTGATACATATCTTCACTTTGTGAAACATCACTTCATAGACGTGGACTATCATCAAAATTTTAAGCAAACGATAAAACAAACGTTTGCGCCATGAATGAAATACACTATTATCCACGCACTTTACCAACTCCTGTTCTGAGTATGATATGAAACTAAAACGCACCTTATTGGCTTCAGCAATGGCAAGCCTAGCTCTATTTCCATTTGCGAGCTCGGCAATGGAAAAAGCTGACCTGATGATTACCGATGCGATGGTTCTGACCATGAACCAAGACAAAACGGTTTATGAAAGCGGTACTGTTGTCGTCAAAGACAACAAAATCATTGCGGTTGGTGATGCTTCACTAGAGAAGCAGTACCAAGCTAAGCAAGTTTTAGATGTTGATGGTGATATCGTGATGCCGGGTCTCATCAATACTCACACCCACGTATCGATGACGGTGTTTCGTTCATTAGCCGATGATGTGCCAGACCGACTTCACCGATATATCTTCCCTCTAGAGAAGAAGTTGGTGTCACGAGACATGGTACGTATTGGTGCCAACCTAGGTAACGTCGAAATGGTAAAAGGCGGTGTGACCACTTACGCCGACATGTACTACTTCGAAGATGAAGTAGCGAAAACCGTCGATAAGATTGGTATGCGTGCCATCCTAGGTGAAACTGTGATTAAGTTCCCTGTAGCCGATGCAGCTAACGCCGAAGAAGGCATTAAGTACGCATTAAACTTCATTGAAGAATACAAAGATCACCCGCGAATCACACCTGCGTTTGCCCCACATGCGCCTTACACCAATACCACAGAGGTCCTGCAGAAAATATCTAAGCTCTCTCTAGAGTTAGATGTACCAGTAATGATTCACCTTGCAGAATCACACCGTGAAGAAGAGAAAATCGCAGAGCGTTCAGAAGGACTTTCTCCGGTTCAATACATGGACAGCATCGGTGCATTAAACAAAAACTTGGTGGGTGCACACATGATCCTAGTAGACGATCATGATATCGAACTGGTGAAAAAGTCAGATATGGGCGTAGCTCATAACATGAGTGCCAATATCAAATCCGCGAAAGGCGTATCCCCGGCCCTTAAGATGTACGACGAAAACGTTCGTATTGGTTTAGGGACCGATGGACCGATGTCTGGTAACACACTGAGCACCATTGATGAATTCAACCAAGTCGCTAAAGTTCACAAGCTAGTCAACAAAGATCGAGCCGCAATGCCGCCGATCAAAGTGATCGACATGGCAACAATGGGCGCGGCAAAAGCGCTACACATGGAAGATAAGATCGGTTCTCTTGAAACAGGTAAGCTAGCTGACATCATAGTGATCGACACAAAAGCACCAAACATGATTCCGGTATACAACCCATACTCAGCTTTAGTGTACTCGGCTAATTCTGGTAACGTTCGCCACACCATCGTTGATGGTAAGATCATCATGCAAGATCGCGACATGCTAACCGTCGATGAAGACAAGATTCGTCAAGAAGCACTCAATTTCACCAAAGTCGTCCGTAAAACGGTAATTGAATCTGGTGAAGTTGTTCAATAACGTCACCGAATGAGATAAACGGTTTTCCGTTCAGATCAAAAAAGGCCTCATAGGTATTTACCTACGAGGCCTTTTTATATCGATATCTTTCTAGTTCAAGACAGATGATTAACGAGTGCAGTCATTAGCCATCAACCTTAATTAGTATTCGTCATTACCAGAACACGTCTCGGCGTTTTGCTCGAGCAATAATATTGTCTGGCATTCTCCGCTCCAAACCGCTTCGAAGCACAGTAATACGCTTGTGTTGCCTATCATCCGCTGTCACCGAGTTGTATAACCAGCGGTAAGCATCTTCATAATCTAACGGGCTACCGTAATCACGCAGTAAGAGTTCGGCTAAGTGAATGCTTGCACTTAGGTTACCCATAGAGGCCGCTTCACGTAGGTACGGAATTGCACGCTCTTTGTCTTGTTGAACCAAGGTTCCACGAGAATAATAACGACCCAGTTGCTCTAGTGCTGCGGGTAAACCTTGATGCGCTGCGTTTTCCATATAGTAAAGACCAAGCTCTACATCTTGTGGAACACACACACCCCACGCCAGCATATCACCGTATAAAAACTCGTAAGAAGGCAAGCTAATACGCGTTGCACGAGCAACGATATCTTCTACTAGCTGGCACTTATCCGCTTTCACACGCTCTAGATGTCGATTATTTTCGATTAATTTAATCAGTTCAGCTTCTGTATATATTGGAACGGGCTCTCCCACATCAGCCAAATTTGCATGACTCAAGGGTGAGCTCAGCGCCATTATTAATGAAGCTGCCACAATTCGTAGCTTCATACCTGCACTCAATTATCTGTCGCTAAAGTTATCTATTTATTATTGGCTACCGAGGTAGATGCCCAAAAATAGGGTGAACTTCACTTTCCATGATATCTGTATCGGCAACAACCTTGATGGCTTTAGACAAAACTTGCCGCTAATGGGCAATATTTTGCCTGATGACGCTTAAAAGATCACCATCAAAGAGTGAGTGGCTAAATTGCAGGTATTAAAAAGCCGACTTAAGAAAGTCGGCTTTTAGAAACGATTTAATTATCAAAGTACTGTTAGTACTGTTAGTACTGTAGTAATCACTCAGTAGGCATTATGCGCCGTATGGGTGAACCTTGATGATAGTTTCGTTACGATCTGGGCCAGTTGATACGATATCAATTGGAACACCAGTTAGGTCTTCGATACGCTTGATGTAATCTAGAGCAGCTTGTGGAAGCGCGTCGATAGATTTAGCACCAAATGTGTTTTCAGACCAACCAGGCATTGTTTCGTAGATTGGCGTCGCTTCTTCGAATGACTCAGCAGCCATTGGAGAAACTTCTAGAATAGAACCATCTTTCATCTTGTAACCAGTACAGATTTTTAGTTCTTCTAGGCCATCTAGAACGTCTAGTTTAGTTAGACAGATACCAGATAGAGAGTTGATTTGGATTGCACGACGCATAGCGACAGCATCGAACCAACCAGTACGACGTAGACGACCAGTTGTTGCGCCAAACTCGTGACCAACATCGCCTAGGTGCTTACCAACTGGGTCTTGCTTCTCAAGGCCATCGTATAGCTCAGTTGGGAATGGACCTGAACCAACACGAGTACAGTAAGCCTTAGTAATACCAAGGATGTAACCGATGTGACGAGGACCGAAACCAGAACCTGCAGCAACACCACCAGCAGTCGTGTTAGAAGACGTTACGTATGGGTAAGTACCGTGGTCGATATCTAGTAGCGTACCTTGAGCACCTTCGAACATGATCTTGTCGCCGCGCTTACGTGCTGCGTCTAGTTCGTCAGTTACGTCGATAACCATAGCAGTTAACATGTCTGCGTAGCTCATCGCTTGCTCAAGAACTTCTTCGTAGCTTACTGTTTCAGCTTTGTAGAAGTGCTCTAGTTGGAAGTTGTGGAATTCCATAACTTCTTTTAGCTTCTCAGCAAATGCTTCTTTGTCGAAAAGGTCGCCAACGCGTAGACCGCGACGAGCAACTTTATCTTCATAAGCAGGACCGATACCGCGACCCGTTGTACCGATAGCTTTAGCGCCACGAGCGATTTCACGCGCGTTGTCGATTGCAATGTGGTACGGAAGAATTAGAGGACAAGCTTCAGAGATGAAAAGACGTTCACGTACTGGAATACCGCGATCTTCAAGAGGCTTCATTTCTTTTAGAAGTGCGTCAGGCGATAATACTACACCGTTACCAATAACACATTTAACGTTATTACGTAGGATGCCTGATGGAATTAAGTGAAGAACGGTTTTTTCACCGTCAATTACAAGTGTGTGACCTGCATTGTGACCGCCTTGGTAGCGAACCACGTATTTTGCATCTTCAGTTAAAAGGTCAACGATTTTACCTTTACCTTCATCACCCCATTGGGTGCCTAGAACGACTACGTTATTTCCCATCTTTCCAATTTCTGTTGCTAATTAAAAATGGATTCTAGCACTGAATCACACTTCTTGCAGTCACTTTTTGTTCATAAACGTTAACGCTGTACAAAAATAAACCAGCCACAACTGGGGGCAGATGTATAAAGATACTGATATCATTGCTTTTTTACAGACAAAAGGCAGAACCATGTCTCAATCAATTTGGCTCGCTATTGGGCTCGTACTTATTGTTGAAGGGCTCGGCCCCTTGATTGCACCCAATGGCTGGAGAAACATGGTCGCGCAACTGAGCGAGCAACCAGACACGCAACTGCGCCGCATTGGAGGCTGTCTTGTGGTGGCTGGTGCCGTTATCGCTTTCATGACCTACCGTTAGTTTTGTATAAGTAGAACGCTGTTAAGCGCCTCCCCTTGCCCCAATAGTGAATCTTCAAAGGTGTCTCGTTCTGAAATAAGTCATAGAAAACAAAAAGGCTCCCACAATGGGAGCCTTTTAAGTTTTAACGTATTTTGCTTATTGAGCTAAGCATTCGCTAACGCATCAGCTTATTTCGCTGGAGCGCCGCTTGCTTGATTCATGTATTGGAAGAAGTCAGTCTTCGGATCCAGTACTAGAATGTCGCTCTTATCGCTAAATGATGTCTCATAAGCTTGCAATGAACGCATGAAGCCGTAGAACTCAGGATCTTTGCTGAACGCATCAGAGTAGATCTTCGCTGCTTCTGCATCAGCATCACCACGAGTGATTCGAGCTGTACGGTCAGCTTCAGCAAGAACTGTTGCCACTTCTAGCTCAGCTTGAGCACGGATAACTTCCGCTTTTTCACGACCTTGTGAACGGTGTCTACGAGCAACCGACTCACGTTCTGCACGCATACGGCGGTAGATAGATTCACTGATTTCGTCAGGAAGGTTAATCTTCTTCATTCGGAAATCAACAACTTCGACACCTAAATCAGCCATCGCACTTTCTGCCGTTCCAGACAAAACGTTTTCCATGATCTTATCGCGTTCGCCATCAACTTCTAGAGCTTCTGCAGCCGCTACCGTTGTGACAACTTCGCTATCAGCAGAGTCTGGCAGGATGTCCTTATTACGAGGACCTGACACGATCTGCTTAATTTCACGAGAACCAATTTCAGAACGAAGAACATCTGTCACTTTACGCTCAAGAAGTGCTTCTGCCGTCATGATATTGCCGCCGCCAGTACTCAGATAAAAACGTCCAAAATCAGCAATACGCCATTTTGCGTAGGTATCAATTAGAACGTCTTTTTTCTCTGATGTTACGAAACGGTCAGAACGACCATCCATCGTTTGAATACGAGCATCAAGTACTTTTACGCGATCAAACATAGGCAGTTTAAAGTGCAGGCCTGGTTCATAGATTCGTGATACGCCGTTGTCATCGAGAACTCGACCAAAACGAATTACCATGCCACGTTCGCCTTCTTGAATCACAAACAGTGACATCAATAGAAGGGCAATCGTCACAACTAATACAGGGATCATTAATTTACGCATTATTAGTATCTCCCTTGGCGTGAACTGTCTGAACGAGTTTGAGTGTTAGACTTTGGATCCGCTTGAGTTTCTAACTCAATTTGATCGTAAGTTGATGATGCTTTTGCAGGGCGAGTGCCCGACTGAGAACCACCTTGTGCGCCTAGCTTATCAATTGGTAGGTATAGCAAGTTACCGCTTGATTCAGAATCAATCAGGACTTTCGATGTGCTTGAGTACACTTTTTCCATTGTATCAAGGTACATACGGTTACGTGTTACTTCAGGAGCTGCTTGGTATTCAGGTAGCAGTTTCTCGAACTGAGCGACCTGACCTAGAGCACCATTAACTGTGCGCTCTGAATAACCCACCGCTTCTTTCTTCAAACGCTCAGCACGACCTGTTGCTTTTGGAAGAATGTCATTTCGGTAAGCTTCAGCTTCACGCTCGAAACGCTCTTCATCCTCACGAGCCGCGATAGCATCATCAAATGCATCTTTCACTTGCTCAGGTGGACGTGCTGACTGGAAGTTCACGTCAACAATCAGAATACCCATGTCGTAGCTATCAATAATACGGTTCAGCGTTTCTTGAGTGCTTTGACGAATCTGCTGACGACCACTTGTTAGGATACTATCCATTAGTGAGTCACCAATTACCGCACGAAGCGCAGAATCGGTTGCTTGGCGTAAACTGTCGTCTGCATTCGTTACACGATACAAGTACTTGTATGGGTCAGAAACACGGTATTGAACACCCATTTCAACGGTCACAACGTTTTCATCTTTCGTTAGCATGGTGCCAGCAGCACGTAGAGAACGAATCGCTTGAACGTTTACTAGTTGCTCATCTTTGATTTCATCGATGAAGCGTGGGTGCCAGTTAAGACCAGGCTCTTCGATACGGTCGAACTGACCCAATCGAAGTACTACTGCTCTTTCTGCTTCGCCAACGGTGTAGAAACCAGCGAAGAACCAGATAGCAATCGCAATGACAGCAATGACACCAAAGCCAATCGCACCGCCACCACCGATAGATGGCCCGTTACCGTTGCCACCTTTTTTACCAAACTTGCCACCTAACTTTTGACTTAGTTTACTAAACACTTCGTCTAAGTCTGGCGGTCCTTGATCTCGGCCGCCGCGATTATTGTTCTTACCCCAAGGGTCATTATCGCGGCCGTTATTATCGCCGTTGTTGTTATTTCCAGGCTCATTCCACGCCATTAGAAAGCTCCATCATTTGATATGACGTTATACTGTAGCAGTCTCTTTGGTAACGATAAAGTCACCTAAGAGCGCCCCTTCTCTTTTTTCAAGTTTAGACCAATCTATTTGTTGCATTCGGATATCTATCAACAAGTTACCATTTTCATCATACTCTTCCTGTTGAATACATTTCATCTCAAAGAATAAGCTGCGAATACGGCCCTGATGTTGATGTGGAATACACAACCGGAATTGAACCATCTGACTCGCTAAACGCTCAGTTAAAGCTTCAAACAGCAGTTCAATACCTTCTCCTTCCATTGCAGAAACCCAAACAGCGCGAGGTGCGCCCTCTTCGTCTCTTTCAATTCGAGGTTTTTGGTCTTCCATGCAGTCAATTTTGTTCATGACTACAAGGGTTGGCACTTCATGAGCATCGATTTCTTCTAATACTTCATGAACAGCCTGAATGTTCTCACGAAAGCGGTCATCACTGGCATCAACAACATGTAACAAAATGTCAGCTTCCTGCGTCTCTTGTAACGTAGCCTTGAACGCAGCGACCAGATCGTGCGGTAGATGACGGATAAAACCTACGGTATCTGCGAGAATTGCAGGCCCGACATCTGCCAATTCAATCTTACGTAGTGTTGGGTCTAGGGTTGCAAACAGTTGGTCTGCTGCATAAACACCTGCACTAGTGATTCGATTGAAAAGTGTTGATTTCCCTGCGTTGGTATAACCAACCAAAGAAATTGTTGGGATTTCAGCTCGATTACGAGCACGTCGTCCTTGTTCACGCTGCTTAGCCACTTTGGCTAAACGACGTAATATCGCTTTTATACGGTCACGCAACAAACGTCGATCGGTTTCCAGTTGAGTTTCACCTGGACCACGAAGACCAATACCACCTTTCTGCCTTTCAAGGTGAGTCCAACCACGAATCAATCGGGTAGAGATATGACGAAGCTGAGCGAGCTCAACTTGTAGCTTACCTTCATGAGTTCGCGCACGTTGTGCAAAGATATCTAAGATCAAACCCGTGCGATCAATCACACGACATTTACACAATTGCTCGAGGTTGCGCTCTTGGGCAGGAGAGAGGGAGTGGTTAAAAATCACAATTTCAGCACCGGTCAGCTGAACAGCTTGTGCGATTTCTAGGGCTTTACCTTCTCCAACGTAGTATTTAGGGAGTGGGGATTGTCGGCTACCAGTAATCACTTGTAGCGTTTCTACCCCCGCTGAGGAGACCAGCATTTCACACTCGCTTAGGTCTTCCCATTCTCCCTCTTGCGTGAAGTTGATATGAACAAGTACGGCTCGCTCGCCGGATTCATAACGGTCAAACAAGCAACCAACTCCTTATTACAGCGCAAGCTGTATTATTTGAACGATTAATCTTCAGTCTTCTCTGGACGATCAGATGGCGCACGTTGCTCGCCGCTGTGGTGACTAACTGCACGAGCAGGAACCACAGTAGAAATCGCATGCTTGTAAACCATTTGGTTTACTGTGTTCTTCAATAAGATCACGAATTGATCGAAAGACTCGATCTGACCTTGCAGCTTAATGCCGTTAACAAGATAGATAGAGACTGGAATGCGCTCACGACGGAGTGCATTTAGGAATGGGTCTTGTAGCGATTGCCCCTTAGCCATTTTATTTTCCTTATTTATATTTTGTTGTAATTATTTAGCTAGTGGTGCACAAAAAGGTGCGGCCTTTGCATCTGAGCTAAACGAATAAAAAAACTCCGTTGTTATTGAAAGGCTGTGATTTTTAAAAGCCTCAATAACTGATCCTTTCCAGAGTATATTCACGCAAAAGCGATCACATTATACACAGCAATACTAATCAGATGCTATTGCATCTGAAAGAGTTTCTAACGCGTGTTCAATGTTTTCGCTATCTAACCAAGTTAAATCATCCCAACTGCGTAACCAGGTGATTTGTCGCTTGGCCAATTGACGGGTTGCACAGACACCACGGAAAACCGCTTCGTCTAAATCACAATTCCCATCTAAATAATCCCACATCTGCCTATAACCAACGCATCGGATCGATGGCAGTTCAGGATGAAGATCTTCTCTGGCGTACAACGCCTTCATTTCATCTTCAAAACCCGCTTCTATCATCTTTTCGAAACGCAGCTCAATACGGCGATGGAGTTCTTTCCTTTCCTTGGGAGCTATTGCAAATTGTTTTACACGAAATGGCAGGCTATCGCCTTTCGTTTGAGTTAGCTCTGTTAATGTTTTACCCGAAATTCGATAAACTTCCAATGCCCTTGAAAGCCTTTGTGGATCATTTGGGTGTATTCTTTCAGCGGATACGGGATCTATCTCTCTTAATTGATCGTGCAATGCCTGCCAACCCTGTTCAATAGACTCCGCTTCAATCTGTTTACGAATCTCTTGATCCGCTGCTGGTAGTGGCGATAAACCTTCCAACAATGCCTTGTAGTAAAGCATTGTGCCACCAACCAGTAGCGGGATTTTACCTTCCGCTACAATGGCATTCATTTCATTGATCGCATCACGACGAAAATCTGCCGCAGAATACGCTTCGCTTGGATCAAGAATATCAATCAAGCGATGAGGCGCGAGCGCAAGCTCTTCCGCATCCGGTTTAGCGGTGCCGATATCCATGTCTTTATAGATCAATGCCGAATCGACACTGATGATCTCTACCGGATACTTCTGACGTAAGCGGATAGCTAAGTCTGTTTTTCCTGATGCCGTTGGGCCCATTAAAAACAACGCTAAAGGTAATTTTTCAGTCATGATATTTTGTATTGGTTTCTCTGTTATAGCGCTTTATAGCAAAGGGCTTTTTTGTCGCGAAAATACGTGTTGTTGCGAAGATCAATGTCGTCGCAAAAAGTTAAACCGTCAATAAACTTAAGTCTTTAAATCAATAAACGACTAAGCCATAAAAGCCGCAATGGTTGCTGAAAAGTCGATAGGATTAACAAATTCGGGATCATCTAATGGAAGTAGACCATGCCAAAGTTGCTCAAGTTCCCCAACTAGTTGAACCGCTTCAGATAAAGTGTAGTCGTTTTTTACTTGCGCTGTCTGAATCCCGATCCAGTTAACCAGTAATGGCAACGTATCGTTAGAAAAGCTGTGACCTTGAGTCTCCGAGGCCTGAGCGTTTATTGAAGCCGCGTACGATAACAGATCTGGGATCAAAATTTGTAAGTTTTGCTGCCTCAGAGGAGAAGGCACTCCCATCACCATTATCGCTTCGTTATTCCTAGCTTTAAGCTCGATACCAAGCACGGACAGCATTGGACTTAGCGCCTTAGCGACACCGACTAAATCAGCGCCTAATTTGATTGATAAAGGCACCAACAGCGGCTGGCTTTTTAACGCCCCTTCTCGAGTATCAAGCTGGCCAATCACACGTAGCAATTCTGCTTTGGCTAAAGACACCAATACGCTGCCGTTTTTGTTTCCCATTACCAAATATTGGCGTTCCACTACCGAGACTGCTTTGCCTAAGTCCGTCACAGGTGCTCTTGGCTTTAAATGAACAGGATTCTGTTGAGTAGGCTTAGCTTCTATATTTCCTATGTTATCTCTGGTTTCTACTGGTGCCACATGCTCTTGAGAAAGTGAAGGCTGTACAGCTTGATCATCAAAATCTGGCGTTTTCATCAGCTCTTTATAGGCTTTCACTTCGCGCTTTGAAGGCGCGGGCTCAGCATGATGTTGGTTGGGTTCTTTTTCTTTTCTCGGAGCAGGTCGAGACTCTATCCACTCTTGACGAGGAGAACCTGTAAAGCTGGTTTCGCGAGCCGACGAGCCTGTGCTAGCTGAACTCATGTTAGTTGACGAATCTAAGTTGGTTGAAGAGCTTCTGCTAGACGATGAACCTCTGTTTTCTGGTGAGCTATAGTGCTGCCCAGCATCATTAACGCTGTGCTGAGGGTTATCATAAACCTGCTCAGATTCGGCTTTTCTTGGGTAGGTTGGCGTCTGCTCAATGGCGTGTCGCAGCCTCTCAGAGATCTGTGTTTGGTCCGAATGAGTCGGCGTTATACTTTCTGGTTCAGAAAAACTCGCAACATCCCCCGTTTCAGACATCGAACCATCTTGCTGATAATTTGGGGCTTCTGACTGATGAAAAGCCGATTGATTGATCGGTGCTGCATCAATTTGTTTGCTTTGTGCTAAGCCATCACTCAACGCTTGGTAGATAAAGTCATGTACAAGGCGAGCTTGATGAAAACGCACTTCATGTTTGGCAGGATGAACATTCACATCGACTTGATGCGGGTCTAGCTCAATGAACAACACATAAGTTGCAAATTGATCTGGGCGCAGGCTGGTCTCATAGCTTTGACGAATCGCATGATTGATCAGCTTGTCTCGCATCATACGACCGTTCACATAGCAGTATTGTAGATCGCTTTGTTGTCTTGCTCCTTCTGGCGTGGTGATCCAGCCATGAAGTTTTAGACCTTGATGTTCTAGCTCAATCTTAAGCATATGACGAACAAAAGGATTGCCACATACCGCTGCGATGCGCTTTTCTGCTTGAACTTGTGTTTTGGCAGCGCGGTACTGACGAATCATTTTACCGTTATGACGCAGGTTGATCGTCACATCAAAGCGACTCAATGCGATACGTTTAAGCAGTTCATCAATATGCGTGAATTCGGTTTTCTCAGTACGTAAGAACTTGCGGCGTGCTGGTGTATTGAAGAACAGGTCCAACACCTCAACCGAAGTACCAATAGGATGCGCTGCAGGCTGCAGTTTCACCTGCATATCACGACCTTCACTGTGCGCTGCCCAAGCTTGATCTTGAGTTGCAGGGCGTGAAGTCATGGTTAAGCGCGCAACAGAGCTGATACTCGCGAGCGCTTCACCACGAAAACCAAGGCTGACGATCGCCTCGAGGTCATCAAGGGTGTGGATCTTAGAGGTAGCATGACGACTCAGCGCCAAAGCAAGCTCATCTTTAACGATGCCCTTGCCGTTGTCACGAACGCGGATCATCTTGGCGCCACCTTTCTCGATATCAATATCGATACGTGTGGCACCTGAATCCAAACTGTTCTCAACCAACTCTTTCACAACAGAAGCTGGTCTTTCTACCACTTCACCCGCTGCGATTTGGTTAGCTAACCGAGCTGGCAGTATTTTGATCGTCATATTTATAGTTACCTTACTGCCACTGATGGAAACATGTCTGCGTTAAAAGCTTATTTGTGCGGAATAATCAACACCTGACCCACTGCTAGGCTGTCAGATCGTAGCTTATTCGCTTGGCGAATGCTGTTGACGCTCACGCCGTATTTAGAAGCAATCTTACCTAGGTAGTCACCTCTTGCGACTTTATGTTTGCGCAGAGGGACATCTTTCACTTCAACCGTAATGCGTAGCTTCTGGCCTACTCTCACGGTTTCAGACTTCAAGCGGTTCTCACGTTTGATATCTGCAACTCGAACTTTGTAACGGCTGGCTATCTTGCCTAGATACTCTCCAGACTTAACCGTGTGAGTTACGGTCTTGGTTTTCACTGCGCTGCTTGATGATGAACTTGAAGCGCTGCCTGGAATCTTAAGTACTTGACCAATTGCTAGGCTGCTCGATTTCAGATTATTGAATTTCATCAACGTCTGTGTCGACGTACCATATTTACTCGCAATCACCGATAACGACTCACCACGAGAGACTTTATGCTGGCTCACGCTACCTGTTGATGACGTTGCATTAGACAAGATAATCCCTTCAGGCGGGTTAGCCTTCAAATACTTAACAACCGCTTTAGTCACTGCTCGTGCTAATTTATCTTGATGCGAGCGTTGGAAAAGAAGCTTCTCTTCCGTCGGGTTTGAAATAAAGCCCGTCTCGACCAATACCGATGGTATCTGTGGTGAACGCAATACCGCCAAACTGGTATTGATTGGTTTGCTGTTATGAAGCTTAGCGACCTTACCCATCTCAGACAGAATCGTTGTCGCAAGCTTATAGCCCTCTTTTTGAGAGTGGCTGAACTGCAAATCAAGCAGAGTTTGGTTTACGTTTTTATCATCAATGTTGCCAGTGAAAGCTGCACCGCTACCACCGAGCAATTCAGACTGTTTCTCTTTGTTCTCGATCCAGCGCGAGATCTCTGTATTGGCGCGTCGAGTATTCAACACAAACACCGAACCACCTCGTGGTTGAGGAGTCGTAAACGCATCCGCGTGAATAGAGATAAACAAGTGAGCTTCATTTTCACGAGCAATTGCAACACGTCGGTTAAGGTTTACAAAGTAGTCGGCATTGCGAGTCATGCGAGTTTTGATCCCTGGGACCGCATTCAACTGTGCAGCAAGCTTGCGAG
This sequence comes from Vibrio sp. 14N.309.X.WAT.E.F5, assembly GCF_030397615.1. Lineage (NCBI taxonomy): Bacteria > Pseudomonadati > Pseudomonadota > Gammaproteobacteria > Vibrionales > Vibrionaceae > Vibrio > Vibrio sp. 14N.309.X.WAT.E.F5. Next base: position 34,684 of record NZ_JAPNXR010000032.1, read on the forward strand.
AAATACTCAGAGTCGCATTCTTTTCATATTTACGAGATGGGCCGATTGAACCTGGATCTTCACCGCCGTGGCCAGGGTCAATCACGATCAGAATGTCTTTCTGACGTTTAACCTGATTAATATTTTTGTTAACTGTTGGCTTACTCGGCTTCGATGTTGTTGTTCCCTTGCTTGTCGCACCATGAGGGAAATCAATCACCAAACGGTGCCCATACTGGCCACCAGGAGTCGGGCTCAGTTTAAACAAATCGGCTTTAGAGGATTTCTTCAACTCGAAAACCAAGCGATAGGTATTTTTGTCTGGCGGGGAGCTCTTACGAACTTTCGACAGAACGGGGCTATCCTTCACCACAACAGGTAACTTGGTCGCAAGGTTGGTATGTTTTAAATCGACAACTAAACGATTTGGGCTACTCAAAGTAAAATAGCTAAAGTCCGCTTCTGATTTAAGGTCGATAACCACACGAGTTTCTTCAGGTGAAGGCCAAACCCTCAACCCTTTCAGTGAGTTTGCAGAAACAAGTGAAGAAAACAGTAAAGAAAAAACAGCAGCCATTACGGCTACTGATGAAAAAAGGCGTTTAGAAATCAACATAACTCCAACTGACTAAGTAAGCGCTGTCCGTATTCACTATTAGCGGTTAAAGAAACAATACGGTGATCGTCTTGGTAACGAATATCAATATCCAAATCTGCTTCAGGTAGCATCCCATAACCTTTCTCAGGCCATTCAACCAAACAAATAGCGTCTGGAGTAAAGTAATCACGGATACCCATGAACTCTAACTCTTCAGGATCGGCCAAACGATAAAGGTCAAAGTGGTACACCTGCCAATCTGCAAGTTGGTAAGGTTCAACTAGAGTATACGTTGGGCTCTTTACATTTCCTTGATGGCCAAGTGCTTTTACAAAGCCACGACTGAACGTCGTTTTTCCTGCGCCAAGATCACCATGCAGATAAATAGTCGTCTGCTGTGAGCAAAGATTAGAAAGCTCCGTTCCTAGTTGAATCGTTGCTTGTTCATCTTTCAAAGTAAATTGTTTCGTGCTCATGAATACGTTCTCTAAAAATCGATCGTTGACTATATAAAAATCAAAAGAACAAGAATAGTAAACCGTGATGCTTTTGGGAGACAAGCACTCAAGTGTAAGTTCTATGAAAAATACTGCTCAAAACACGTCTGTTCTGGTTAATATCGTAAAGATCCGTTAAGATCCGCCCCCATTTTTGCCGAACCTAATTTTAATTAGCCTTATCTCTAATTGTAAAACAGAGAAAATAAGAATTAAGCCATGAATCTAGACCATCTTGCTGAACAAATTAAAATCTGGGGAAAAGAGCTCGGCTTTCAAAAAGTTGGCATCTGCGATGTCGATTTGAGTGAACACGAAGCCCCTCTTCAAGCATGGCTAGATGCTGGCAATCACGGCGAGATGGATTGGATGGCTCGACATGGAATGATGCGTGCGCGTCCAGATGAACTTCACCCAGGGACCATTCGAGTGATCAGCGCTAGAATGAATTACTTACCACCAGAAGCTCAGTTTGCATCCAACCTAAACGATACCACTCAAGGCTATATCAGCCGTTATTCTTTAGGCCGCGATTATCACAAATTGTTCCGTAACCAGTTGAAAAAGCTGGGACAAAGAATTGAGAAAGAAGTTGAGGGATTTGACTCACGTCCTTTTGTGGATTCAGCGCCTATTTTAGAAAGACCATTAGCTCAAAAAGCTGGATTAGGCTGGACTGGTAAACACTCGTTAATCCTGGATAAAGACGCTGGGTCTTGGTTCTTCCTAGGCGAACTGTTGGTTAACATTCCTCTGCCAGTCGATACACCGAGTGTCGATGAGTGTGGGAAATGTACCGCATGTATCACATCCTGCCCAACGGGTGCCATTATCGCCGACGGTGTTGTCGATGCGCGTAAGTGTATTTCGTACTTAACCATTGAATACGATGGTGTGATCCCGGAAGAATTTAGAGACGCAATTGGTAACCGTATTTATGGTTGTGATGACTGTCAGTTAGTTTGCCCGTGGAATCGTCATGCCGAACTCACAGAGCAAACAGACTTTCATCGTAGAGAAGATTTCCAAGAGGCCGATCTCGTTTCACTTTCAAGTTGGGACGAAGCAACCTTCCTAAAGAAAATGGAAGGCTCAGCAATAAGACGTATCGGCCACACCCAGTGGTTGCGCAATATCTTTGTTGCTATGGGCAATGCGCCATTTCAACAACGCATTATTGAAACACTAGAATCTCATCAAGGCAAAAACGACATGTTGGATGTGCATATTGAGTGGGCTTTGAATAAACAACTACAACAGTTACCCAACGCTAGCGACGTGCAAAAAAATAGCAGCAAAATTTCCACCAAAAAGCACCGACTAATACGCATTGTTGAGAAAGGCCTGCCAAGAGACGCCTAGCCCTTTAAGCACCAACGATTGGCTAGTTAACCTGCCTAAATAGTCCAATATTTAAGACAACCCGTTGCACATAATATTAGAACAATGTTTGACCTTGTTCTCAATTTTGGCAATGTGGAAAAAATTAAAATATTTCGTAAACTTTCAACACCCGCATAAAGTTAAACACAAAGCCCATAAATGATTAAGATCAAAAAACAACAAGTTAACGATCTTTAGCTCAATCACAAGCCAAGTAACAATTCAATATAAAACAACAAGTTACAGAGAGCTGCGTTTTACTAACGCATTGAAATAAAGAAAGATCTTTTTGAGATATGTAAAGAATTAAGTCTGAAATAACTTTATCAACCAAGTTATCCACACCTAACATTTTGTGGATAAGTCTGTTTATAGATGTGAAAAACCTCAAGTATCTGCTTCAGAGACCTGATGTTTACTAGCATTCCAGTTGCTAAGAAAAATTTAAGACAAAAAAATATCCACCATGATGGAGGATTATTTGCTTTTTTGGGGGATTATGCTTCGCAGCATTAAAGAAAGAGCGTGACCGGTAAGGTCGTCTTTAAACGCTGTGGTTTAAAGAGTGTTGTTTACCATGAAGAGTAAACTGGAGCGATACATCGGGTTCGAACCGATGACCTCAACCTTGGCAAGGTTGCGCTC
>NZ_JAPNXR010000033.1:0-35489 GCF_030397615.1 Vibrio sp. 14N.309.X.WAT.E.F5
GGTGCTTTCGACCACTCAGCCATCCCTCCAGTGGCGTGAATAATATAAGGGGGAGAGTGCCTTGTAAACCCTTAATTATCATAATCTTGTTTGGTTGCTTGTTTTCTGGTCATTCGCGGCAATAAAAAAGGGAAGCAGCATGCTTCCCTTTTTTGTTTGGAGACTAATTAGTCATTTTTTGTGTAGAAACGCTGTAGTTCAGTTAGACCTTGCATCAACACAGGTAAGCGAGGGCTTACATTTTTCAGGCGTTGATAATTCTGGTCGTACAATTTGTAGTTTCCAAATTTATCTAGCACCGTTGTTTGCTGATCAGTAACAAGAGCCAATTCACGAGAGTCGCCCGCTAGGATCCATTTTCTCTTACGCTCGTTAAACAGACTACGACCGCTACTGAAATCAGTCGGGTTCGAAGATACACCTAATAACTCTTGCATCAGTGTTACGGACACGTCCAAATGACTCGAACGATGCGTGTATTCAGAAGCAGACTTACCAGGCCAGCTGATAAACAGCGGAACCTGCAACTGGTAGCGACTGTAGTTGGAGTTTGCACCCCAGCTATTGGTCTTGGTTTCATTAAATTCAGTACCGTGGTTCGACGTGATGATAACCACAGTATTGTCTTTAAGATCGAGACGTTCTAATTCTGCATAAATTGTCGCGAGCTGAGCATCGGCCGCTTGAGCTGACTTTTGATAGTCTGCAGCAAAGCGTTCTGCTGTGCTTAATGTAGAGTCAGACTCTGAACTAGAATCGTAGCTAGCGAAGTTATCCAGTGTGGTCAGTTCTATGAAGTTAAACCAAGGGCGTTTAGCTTGCGGTGATTGAATCCAGTTAGACCAAGCTTGTATCGCGCTTTTGTCATCATAAGTTGCTTGCTCTGGCATAACATCACGGCCTCGGAAGATGATTTCCGAGTAAAGAGCATCGTCAAAGTTATCGCCACTGAAAGCCGCAAACTTATAATTGTGATTATCTAAAACATCCAACAGTACTGCACTTGAACCTTGAGCTTCGATGCTGCTTGCGTAGCTGCTCGGAAGGCCGTAGAACAAACCGAAGATACCAAACATATCGTTACTTGAACTGTAGTGGTTGGTAAAGTTGATCGATTGCTGTGCGTAGGCATAGCTGTTTGGCATCGCTGTGGCATTAAGCGCATCAGAGCGAAGGTTGTTCACACTCACCATCAGGATATTAAGATCATCACTGCGGCGGTTGTATTGAATTTTTTCTAGCGGGTAGCTAACTAGGTTTACGCTCTCTTTGTTCGCTTCTAAACGCTCAAGGTACTCTTCACGGTCTAATAGGCCGTGTTTTTCCATAAAGCTTTTCGCAGTCATTGGGTAAGACAGTGGGAAGTTCGCTTTCTGGCTAGTAATTGGGTTATAGAAATACGCATCAGCCCACATGTAGGTCAAGTGGCTGCTGATGAAACACAAGAAGAAGACGGCAGTAATCGGACGGCCAATGTGTTTATGAGACAGTTTACGCTGTTTACGCCACACCCATTCAGATAGGCCGAGCTGTAATAAGAAGATAAACGGCATAACAATGAAGAGGTGCTGCAAATCAGAAGTAAATGCAGATTCCTCTCCACTGAATAAAACCTCCCACACGACAGGTGTCAGGTGGAGGTTTATATTTTGATACGTTTGGGTATCAATCAGTAGGACAGTTAAACCTATGGTCGCGAAGATAACGGCAACCAAACGTAATAACTTCCTCGACGGAAGAATAAAAGTGAGCGGGAACAGCACTAATAGATAGAGCGCGAACACTAAAAAGCCAAAATGACCAACCCAAGATGCAGCCAAATAGAATTGACCCAGCAAGGTTTCTGGCCAAGCAGATTGAGTAATATAACGAGTACCTATCAACATCGCAGCAATGATGTTGAAAAATGCAAACCAGTGACCCCAACCAACCAGTCGAGATACACGATCGCTATAAGAGTTTGCGCTGTCTACCATTTATAATTCTTTTTTCCGTCAATCAAATTTAGTGAGACTGTTTGTCTTCAAGAGAAGAAACCAACGCCTCGGCAAATTTTTCAGCAATTCCTTTGCGTTGTGAAGCAGCAACGTTCTGATTTAAGACATTGGTTGCGATATTTCCAGCGATCATCAGTGAAAGTTCTGGTGAAGCTTTGTGCTTTGTTAGTACAGCACCTACTTCAGCTAGGATTTTTTCAACTTGTTCATCTGTGTATTTAGATATAATCGGCATAAGGACTCTAATAATGATAGTAAAAGCGGCTTATGATAACCTACTATGCACGACAACTGAAACCTGAACGGTAATATTTTCACTATGAGCCTTCACCTTTCCAACGTAATTTTACACCAGTTAAGCAAGAACGATCAGGAAGAACTGATTGTTAACTACCGTGCTGAATCTCTAGAAAACGATGCTTCGTCTGAAAGCCTCGTGGCTGAGCTTCACCGAGTGTTCAACTCAAAAGCAGGTAAAGGGTTTGGTTCTTTCAAATCCGACAGCGAATTCCAGCAGTCGTTGCATGAATTTCGAGCGGGAGAGCAAAGTTTTTATGATTTCTCTCAAAAAAGTGCGCTACGTCTAAAAGATGAACTTTCGAAGTATCCTTTTGCTGATGAAGGCACTTTGGTACTTGCTGAATATCAATCATTGGCGACAGATTACCTTTTCATCGGTTTACTGCCTTCGAACCAAAGTTTGAAAGTGACAGAAGGGCTAGATATCAGTGCGACTGATTACCTTGATATCTCTAAGATGGATATTGTGGCGCGCCTTGATCTTTCAACATACGACACAGACAAAGAGTCAAACCGTTACCTTACATATATTAAGGGCCGTGTTGGCCGTAAAGTTGCTGATTTCTTCTTAGACTTCCTTCAAGCAGAAGTAGGCTTGGATGCTAAGCAACAAAACCAAGTGCTGATGCAAGCGGTAGAAGATTTTGTTTCTGACTCTAAGTTAGAGAAAGAAGAAGCGATCAGCTATAAAAAGCAGGTTGCAGATTACTGTAACGAACAGCTAAAAGCGGGCGATGAAGTGCAAGTTCGCGAACTTTCTGGTGAATTACCAGCAAGCACAGATGGTACTAGCTTCTTTGACTATACTAGTGAGCAAGGCTATGAGTTAGAAGATAGCTTTCCAGCAGATCGTGCAACTATGCGTAAACTAACAAAATTTGTTGGTGCGGGTGGTGGTTTGAATGTTAGTTTTGATAGTCTGCTTCTTGGTGAGCGTATTTTTTACGATCCGGAGACAGATACACTAACGATTAAAGGAACGCCGCCGAATTTGCGTGACCAATTGACTCGCAATAAGTCATAGTCCGAAGTTAACGGATAATAGCGGCAGCGGGATGTTGTCGCTTATTTTCTGCTTTACACTCTCGAAAACTGAAACGGTGTGAGGCTGACATGCACAAGGAATATTGATGGAACAATCAGTGGCAACGCCCCATCGCTTTAAAAAGCCTGCAACTTTCTTGGTTGTACTTCTGGCTCTATGGTTACTTCCTTCGTTGGCCATCCTTCAGCTCAGCCGTTCTTACAATAATTCCCTAGCTCAAATTGAAGAGCTTGGTATTCGTGTTAACGAGTTAAGGCAGTCGCTTTACTTCTCTGAACCGCTCCGAGTCTCTCGTATTAATGACTTAGCCCTTGATGCGCAGTTGGTGTATTCGATTCGATTGCAGATTGAATCGGACTTTGAGCATGCGTTTTTCCGCCCTGACGTCAATCAACTGCTGTATGTCGCAGACCAATTTTTAGAAAAGTTCGATGAATTCATCCCGATAGAAAGCCAAGTGCAGGCGATAGTCGATAACATCAAGGCATTGCGCGCTGACAAGAAGACCTCTTCTAAGTTAAAGCCTCTGTTAAACGAATTTGGCGTCGTGGTGTTTGAAGCCATGTACTCTGACAATCAAAGTTCCTCGGCGACGTATCGTTCTTTTGACTCAATTCTTAAGCGCTCTTATTCGTTAAAAAGCAAAGAACAGGAAGCCATTCAACAGTTACTTGCTGATGCTTCTACGCTGTTAGGTGATTATGCTCAGCTTAATTATTTAGTTGATAAGATTAAGAAAAATTCAGTCAATGAGCAGATCATCAAGCTTGAAGCTCAATTCCATAAGAGTCAGTTCAATTTACTACTCGCAGCCTTAGGTTTGAGTTTGGTTGCTATGATCGCGCTGATTTTATGGGGAGTGAGTTTTAGAAAGAATGCATCACAAGCTGAAGGTGATCCGGACCATGAACTAGAGAGCAACTTAGGAAAACGAGCAAACGGTTCGAACGCCACGGCGAACCAAGTAGAAACGACCGATTCAAAGGACACGTTCTCTGATGCAAAACAGGCTAACCATGATGTTGCCGCAGCACCAGAAAGAGCGCCGTCGATTCAGGATCCAGTAGTGAATGAACCTCAAGCGATATCAACAAATCATCCAGAGCCGGAGGCTCATTTAGCTGAGAGACACATCGCAAGTGTGACGGATTCAAAGCCTGCTATTGATATCGAAGAGATGCTAGAGACTCTGGACGGTGACGCTGAATCTGTGAGCTTGTTGTTAGGCGTGTTTGTGCAAGACCATGCTGATGACTATGCAAAATTCAAATCCTTGCTGACAAAAGATGAGACGTCTGCTGCTCGAATCGTACATAGCTTAAAAGGCGTTGCCGGAAGCATTAAAGCATCGAGATTGGCGATTATTGCCGCCAGTATTGAGATGACAATGAAGCAATCACGAGCGATCAGTGAATACGATCTTGAAGAGTTAGAACAGGCGATCCAGGCTTCGGTCGAATCTGCCATGGCGTATTTAGATCAATCGCACTAATTTTGCGAGAGTTTTGACAATACTCTGACGAAGTGCTCATACAATCCGCGCCATTAGTCTTTGTCAGAGGTGTATATGTTGCGTGTTTCTAGTAAGTGTTTGATGGTGTGGGTACTTAGCATTGTTCTAAGTGGTTGTTCTCTCTTAGAAGTTAAGTTAGATAGCCAAACAACACCACTGACTCAACAAGAGCTGAATGCTCGGATTATGACGCGTGAATACGCTAAAACTTTCTTTACTCGCGTAGAAGATTCGGCTGATTTCATCGCTCAATCTTATCCTGCTGACGATACCCTACATCAATCTTATGTACTACTTTGGAAGATCCACGCAGAGCAGGGACTTCAACAAGCGGCTTACCAAACTTCTCCAATGTCAGCGTTAATTGATTCGTGGGTGTTTACCGCTCAAATGGATCAGTTTTATACGCAAGGCGATGGTGCTGACCTATTCGTAACTGACCATGCAGTAGAAACCGCTCATGATCTTACTCAAGAAGTAGAAAAACTGGCAAAAGGCGTATTGAGTTCTGGTGACTTTAAGAAGAGCCAAGCGTTCGTCGCGCAGTTTGCCGCTAGCCACCCATTTAAAGATCTCACATTCAGAAGTACGCCAGCTTACCGTGATTGGTTAACTTACTTAGGGAAAGACGAATCTCAAATCGTGCAAAATTTGGGAACTATGCCAGAAGCAATGAGTGATGCATCAGACCGTTTAAGCGTAATGGCTGATCAGACGCCAAAGCTAATGTCGTGGAAAGCTGAGTTGGTTGCTTTGAACAGCTCTTTAACGGGTGAAGACCTGTCTAAGACGCTGGAAAGCCTTCGTCAAACATCAGCAAGCATGCAGGACTTCATCGAAAACAATCCTGAGTACATGCAAACGCTGGCTTCTATTATGTCGACAGAAATGCAGCCCTTGCTAAACGACCTCAGCGATAAGACAGACCAAAAATTAGCGATGCTGAGCGATGAACGTGTGGCACTAGAAAAGATGGTGACGCGTGAGAGAGAAGCGCTAGTACAGATGATTGAGAAAGAGCGCATCGAGATTGCAGGTATTGTGACTTCAGAAAGAGAGTTGTTCACTCAAGATCTAGACCGTGTTTCTCAAGAAGTGGTTGTGCTTGCGATTGATAAGCTGATGGATCTAATCAAAAGTGTGATTATCTACTTCATCCTGTTTATCTTAGTGGTGTTCTTTGCACCGTTAGGCATCGGTTATTGGTTGGGTAAACGAACCGCCAACAAATAAGTAAATTACTAATTCAGTAACTAAGTAGATCAAAAAAGAGCGCTCTAGGGCGCTCTTTTTGTATTTAAATGATTAACGTTTTAATGACTTACGCTTGCTGCTTGCTTAACTCTGTCGCTTCTTCAGCTTCAAACGCAGGCGCTGTCGGCTCACACTTATCAACGAACCAACCCATGTAAGACGTCACGATAGTCACGATGATACAGATGAAGCTTAACCACATGAACGGTGCGTAAGACAGCGTAGCAACGCCAAGAATACTCGCCATGTAGATACCGTTATCACTCCAAGGAACCATACCTGACGTTAACGTGCCACCGAACTCAGCGTTACGAGAAAGGTTCTTACGTTTGTAGCCTAAGCGGTCGTAGTTCTTTGCACAGATTTTTGGTGTAAGGATGAGTGATACATACATTGCTGAGCCAAACACGTTACCCATGAAAGCCGTACCAATTGTGCTGGTTGCTAGTGAGCCTGCGCTGTTTACACGACGCTCGAACACTTTAGCAATCGTCTCTAGCACGCCGACTTTATCCAGCAAGCCACCGAAACCTAAACCAAACACGATAACCGCAACCGAACCAAGCATTGAAGACATGCCGCCACGGTTAAGAATTGAATCAATGAACTCCACGCCAGATGAGATAGAGAACGGTGCCCATGCTGTGTTAAATGCAGTCAGGAAGTCGATCTCTTGGATCATCACTGCCCAGATAATACCTAGCAGAGAACCAAAACTGATCACTGGGAATGACGGCATGCGGAAAGCCAATAGGCCAAGCACGATCAATACAGGAACGAATGAGTAAGGCGTAATGTAGAACTGAACTTCCATTGCTTTGATTACAGAGTCAACTTGGCTCATGTCAACGTTACCCGCGTAGTGGAAACCAAACGCGGTAAACATGATGCCCGTAATCACGTAGCTGATTAACGCAACTGGAAGCATGCCCTTGATATGTTCAACCACTTCAACACCAGACATTGAAGAAGCCAGAATCACTGAATCAGAAAGTGGAGACATCTTGTCACCGAAGTAACAGCCCGAAAGTACTGCACCAGCGGTGATTGGTGCTGGAACACCTAGGCCTTGACCAATCCCCATCATCGCAATACCGGCGGTACCAGCAGCTCCCCAAGAGGTGCCTGTTGCCAGAGCGGTTAGAGAACAGATGATCATAGTAGCTAAAAGGAAGATAGAAGGGTGGATAGCTTTCAGACCGTAGTAAATGATAGTGGGTACAATACCGCCCGAGATCCACGTACCAACAAGAGCGCCAACCGCTAAAAGTATTAAAACTGCACCTAAGCCATTAGATATTCCTTTGAGTGCTGCTTTTTCTAAGTCTTTGTATTCGTGGCCAAGGCGAATACCAAGCACCATGATAATGAACCAGCCAATGTACAAGGCAAGTTGGATTGGAAGATCAAGCTTTGCTGTAAAGGAAAAAGCAAGGGATAGAAATAGTCCTAACGCGATGATTACCTGCAATAGATTCGGTAGGCGAGTTTTACTCTGCTTCATATAAGCCTCTGGTTATTTCGAGCATTTATAGTGCTTCGTTATAGTTTGGGGTACGACGTGGACACTACAGTAATTAGATTATTATATCGAAAAAATACACCTAAGTTGTGATATTTGACTATTAAGTCAATGTATAATGGTTGCATTGTCTGAATTTTTGTTAAATTCATGATTGTTGCATGTTGATTTTTGTCGCACGTTGTTTTCGTTGTGTAAAATATTATTCTGATTAACCATTGTTAAATAGTGGTAATTGCTGCTAAGGCTTGGCTCTATTAGGATGGAAATTGGAGCGCTTTTATTGGCCAAACCTTTGATGCTAACCATATTGCGTGCTTTATCAGTGGCAAAAGCGACGAATACGATTAATAGATAACTGCACTATTCATCGCGTTCACTTAAAAGAAACGAAAAAGTTACACTTTTTGCTAAAAAGCACTTGAGTTCTGTTTCTGAAAAACTTATAGATGGGGGAGAGCAATTTTTAATTTATACATGGAGAGTGAGAGATGAGAGTAGGTCTAGTTGGTTGGCGCGGTATGGTTGGTTCTGTACTGATGCAACGTATGGTTGAAGAAAAAGACTTCGACCTGATTGAGCCTGTTTATTACAGCACATCTCAAATCGGTATCCCTGCCCCTGTTTTAGGTGGCAAAGAGGCGGGTCTGCTTCAAGATGCCTTTGATATTGATAGCCTAAAACAACTTGATGCCGTTATTACCTGTCAAGGTGGCGATTACACTTCAAAAGTTTACCCAGCACTGCGTCAAGCAGGTTGGAAAGGTTACTGGATTGATGCAGCTTCTACGCTAAGAATGGATGCTGACTCCATCATCACATTAGATCCAGTTAACTTGGCTCAAATCCAGCAAGGTATCCACGGTGGCACCAATACATTCGTTGGTGGTAACTGTACGGTGAGCTTGATGTTAATGGCATTAGGTGGCCTATATGAAAAAGGCATGATTGAGTGGATGAGTGCCATGACTTACCAAGCCGCTTCTGGTGCTGGTGCTAAGAACATGCGTGAGCTGATTTCTCAAATGGGTGTTATCAACGACAGCGTCAGCTCTGAGCTAGCGAACCCAGCAAGTTCAATTCTTGATATCGATAAGAAAGTTGCAGACACGATCCGTTCTTCTTCATTCCCAACAGACCAATTCGGTGCTCCTCTTGCTGGTTCATTGATTCCTTGGATCGATGTGAAGCGTGAAAACGGTCAAAGCAAAGAAGAGTGGAAAGCGGGCGTTGAAGCGAACAAGATTCTTGGCCTAGATGGTCAGCCAATTCCTATCGATGGTACTTGTGTTCGAATCGGTGCAATGCGTTGTCATGCTCAAGCACTCACTATTAAGCTTAAGCAAGACGTTCCAATGGACGAAATCGAAGAGATCATCGCGACTCACAATGATTGGGTTAAAGTGGTTCCTAATGACCGTGACATTACTGCTCAAGAGCTGACACCAGCGAAAGTAACAGGCACAATGTCTGTACCAGTCGGTCGTCTACGTAAGATGTCTATGGGTAACGACTTCCTAAACGCGTTTACTGTTGGTGACCAATTACTTTGGGGTGCTGCAGAGCCACTACGTCGTACATTACGCATTATCCTTGCTGAGAAAGCGTAATCGAAAGCTCTTTCTATTCAGAAGTTAAAGCAGGCGCCACTCTTTGTGAATGCTTAGCTTCGTGAGAGACAAAGGCCGGTGTTAATACATCGGCTTTTTTGATCGCGGAAGGTTGATTAATTTCACTCGCGACTTCACTTAAATCTTCTCATTGGAATGAGACAAGGAAGAGATCCCCAACTCGTTCGTTCCTCACTCTTGAGGATGACGTTTTTCTCCTAACTTAAATTGCGTCATTCCCGATAGCGACGAAGGAGCGTAGTCGGGAATCTCGTTTTGGCTCAGTGAACCAACATCAAAAAAGGTGACGATAAACGCCACCCTTTTAGTATTTTTGTGTCACATACTCAAATCACGAAACTGCTCTTAAATCTTTTTCGCATCTCGCCACTCGAATCCTGCATCTGCTTTTATTTCTCTTCAGACACGACACGCTTATCTGGATCGGCCAGTTCACTCGCACAGTGCTTGCAATACATTGCATCCGAATCATGGCCAGCGCGGTTGCAGTTAGGGCACTTAACCAACTCTTTGTGAGAGTTCATTTCATTGCTCAGTTCTGCCGTAATAATACCTGTTGGCACCGCTAAGATGGAGTAACCCAACAACATGGTAAGCGAAGCGATCGCTTTACCCAGAGCGGTTTGAGGGATCATGTCACCGTAGCCGACCGTAGTAATGGTCACGATTGCCCAATAAATGCTGTGGGGAATACTCGTGAAGCCGTTTTCTGGGCCTTCAATAACAAAGATCAGAGCGCCAAAGATAACGACCAAGATACCGACAGTACTAAAGAAGATGAGGATTTTGCGTCTTGCCATTAATAGTGAACGCAGCAAGATATTGGAATCTTGTAAGTAGCGAACCAATTTTAGGATGCGGAAGATACGCATGACACGAAGCAGTCTCACCACGCCCATAAACGAAGCGCCAGGGAAGATGATCGCAAGGTAGGTTGGAAGAATCGCTAATAGATCAACAACACCGTAAAAGCTGGTGGCGTAGGATTTGGGTTTTGGAGAGCAATAGAGCCTCAACAAATACTCAACAGTGAAGAGGGCTGTAAAAGTGTATTCGATATAACGCAGCTGTTGTGACCATTCGGTCATGACATTTGGGATGGACTCTAGAATAAGTACCAACAGCGAAGCCAAGATTGCAACGATCAGTGATATATCAAATGCACGGCCGGCCGGCGTGTGAGTACCAAAGATAATGACGTATAAATGATGCTTGAGTGGCTTGCGTGACATAAGGAGAAGTTCATCTTCTGTTATTAAAGGCATTAACAGTCATTATACAAGCTTGATAATAACGAGGCGAGTGAAAGCCTATTTGCTTTACTCGCCTCACAATAATCAGTTTTAGTTTCACTTTTTTAATGGGCTAAATACCCCTGGGTCTTATGCCAAGCCAGGGAACAAGTTGCGAAGCCCGTTAGCTATAAATTCGATACCTAGTGCACCAAGAATCAAGCCCATGATACGCGTGATAACGTTGATCCCAGTTTGACCTAGAAAGCGAACGATAACCGGCGCTGAACGGAACAGAAGCCAAGAGCACGTTGCGAAAGCGATGATGCTAATGCCAATGCCTACCGTATCGATTGCGGCTGGATAACGAGAGCCGTAGACAATCGTTGAACTAATGGCACCCGGGCCTGCCATTAATGGCATCGCCAAAGGAACAACACCGATTTGTTCTTTACTAACGTACTCAGACTTCTCTTGCTTGTTCTGCTTATCTTCACCAAGTTTACCGCTCATCATCGAAAACGCGATGCTCAGTAATAGCAATCCACCTGCAACACGAAACGAATCTAGCGAAATGCTAAACATGTCGAGAAGCAATTGTCCTGCAACTAGAGAAACAATCAATATAACGGCAACAGCAATGTTGGCTTGTAATGCGGTCCTGTTCCTCTCTTCTGGCGGCATATGGGCCGTAAGAGAAACAAAGACAGGCATGATGCCGATAGGGTTTACGGCAGCAACAAGCCCAAGGAAGAATTGCATAAAGATTGCGATTTCTAAACCTTGCATGTGGGTGATCTCCAAATAGCGTACTTAAGGAAGAGGGGTTGATCTGTCAATAGTCAGAGCGCGTAATGTAAGTGACAAATCTAAATTGCACGAATGAAAAAAACTAACCTGAAATAGGGTCTTTTTTATAGAAAAACTAATTGAATCCAAATGCTGACTTCCGTCATGTTACGAGCTGATTATTGGTGTTTCATGTTGTAATTATTTTTTGATCAATTGTTAACCTACGCACGCTTTTAATAAAAATTATGTCTAAATCTAGCCCGTTGCAACGGTATGGATATACTCTCAGTAGCACGAATATAGCTGTATACATGTAATTTAACGGACTAAAAATGAAACTTTTTTACAGTTTATGACGCTATGTATAAAAAAGCTGTCTGTTTGCTTGTTTTTTGTCCGAACGAAAAGTGTGATTTTAATCTATATAAATCATGCTCTTAAGTTGATTTTTGCGATTGCCTTACTACTTTCTGGTTAATTCTTTTTGGCTAACTGATCTGGGTCAATTTTTTTCACACTGTGAAATAATATACTCAGTCCTGAAAGCAATTTACTAAGAACGCTGATGTTTAAGGTTAAAGGCAAGCAGCGAATTTAATAAAAAGTTTTTAATATTTATTATTTTAGGAGATCCACCATGCCTGTAACTAACTTAGCTGAACTAGATGCTCTGGTAGCACGCGTTAAAGCAGCACAAGAAGAATTCTCAACATTCTCTCAAGAGAAAGTTGACGCAATCTTCCGTGCAGCATCTCTTGCGGCTAACCATGCTCGTATCCCACTAGCACAACAAGCAGTTGCTGAATCTGGAATGGGTATTGTTGAAGATAAGGTTATCAAAAACCACTTTGCATCTGAATTTATCTACAACAAATACAAAGACGAAAAAACATGTGGCATCTTAGAAGAAGATGACAACCTAGGCACGATGACTATCGCTGAGCCTGTAGGTATCATCTGTGGTATCGTTCCAACAACGAACCCAACTTCTACAGCAATCTTCAAATCTCTAATCTCTCTTAAGACACGTAACGGCATCATCTTCTCGCCACACCCACGTGCAAAGAACTCAACTAACGACGCTGCTAAACTTGTTTTAGACGCTGCTGTTAAAGCGGGCGCACCAAAAGACATCATCGGTTGGATCGACCAACCATCTGTAGAGCTTTCTAACGCGCTTATGAAGCACGACGGTATCGCGCTTATCCTAGCTACTGGTGGTCCAGGCATGGTTAAAGCAGCATACTCTTCAGGTAAGCCTGCTATCGGTGTTGGTGCTGGTAACGTTCCAGTAGTTATCGATGACACAGCAGACGTTAAACGTGCTGTAGCATCTATTCTGATGTCTAAAACATTCGATAACGGCGTAGTATGTGCTTCTGAGCAAGCTGTCATCGTAATGGACGAAGTATACGACGAAGTGAAAGAGCGTTTCGCATCTCACAAAGGTCACGTACTAAGCAAAGCTGACGCAGATAAAGTTCGTAAAGTTCTACTTATCGACGGCAACCTAAACGCAAAAATCGTTGGTCAACCTGCAACTGCAATCGCTGAAATGGCGGGTGTTAAAGTTCCAGCTGATACTAAGATTCTTGTTGGTGAAGGCCTTGGCGAAGTATCTTACGACGACGAATTCGCTCATGAGAAACTGTCTCCAACTCTAGGTATGTTCCGTGCGTCTTCTTTCGAGAACGCAGTTGCTCAAGCAGTAACAATGGTTGAAATTGGTGGTATCGGTCATACATCTGGTCTTTACACTAACCAAGATGTTAACGCAGACCGCATCCGTTACTTCGGTGACAAGATGAAAACGGCTCGTATCCTAATCAACATTCCGACTACTCACGGTGGTATCGGTGACCTGTACAACTTCAACGTTGCACCGTCTCTAACTCTTGGTTGTGGCTCTTGGGGTGGTAACTCTATCTCTGAGAACGTAGGTCCTAAGCACCTTATCAACAAGAAAACTGTAGCGAAGCGAGCTGAAAATATGTTGTGGCACAAACTACCTAAGTCTATCTACTTCCGTCGTGGTAGCCTTCCAATCGCTCTTGGCGACCTAGAAGGTAAGAAACGCGCATTCCTAGTAACTGACCGTTTCCTATTCAACAACGGTTACGCTGATGACGTAGTTAGCTTGCTTAAAGCACAAGGTATTGAAGTTCAAACATTCTTCGATGTAGAAGCGGATCCAACACTATCTGTAGTTGAGAAAGGCGCTGAAGCAATGAAGAGCTTCCAACCTGACGTAATCCTTGCTCTAGGTGGCGGTTCTCCAATGGATGCTGCTAAGATCATGTGGGTTATGTACGAGCACCCAGAGACTCACTTCGAAGAACTAGCAATGCGCTTTATGGATATCCGTAAACGTATCTACAAGTTCCCTAAAATGGGTCAAAAAGCTGAGCTTGTATGTATCACTACAACTTCAGGTACAGGTTCAGAGGTTACTCCATTCGCTGTTGTTACAGACGACAAGACTGGTGCTAAGTACCCACTAGCTGACTATGAAATCACGCCAAACATGGCTATCGTTGATGCGAACCTAGTAATGAACATGCCTAAGTCTCTAACAGCGTTCGGTGGTTACGATGCAGTAACTCACGCTCTTGAAGCTTACGTATCTGTTCTAGCGAACGAATACTCAGATGGCCAAGCTCTACAAGCTCTTAAGATGCTTAAAGAGTACCTACCATCAAGCTACAAAAACGGTGCAGCAGACCCAATCGCTCGTGAAAAAGTACACAACGCAGCAACTATCGCTGGTGTAGCATTTGCGAACGCATTCCTAGGTGTGTGTCACTCAATGGCTCACAAAATTGGTGCTGAGTTCCACCTACCACACGGCCTTGCTAACGCGCTGCTTATCTCAAACGTTGTACGTTACAACGCGAACGATAACCCAACTAAGCAAACTGCATTCTCTCAGTACGACCGTCCACAAGCACGTCGTCGTTACGCTGAAGTTGCTGACCACCTAGGCCTAAGCCAAGTTGGTGACCGTACTGCTCAGAAGATTGAACGTCTACTGACTTGGTTAGAAGAGCTTAAAGTTGACCTAGACATCCCACTGTCTATCCAAGCTGCGGGTGTTAACGAGTCTGACTTCGTTGCGAAACTAGACGAGCTAGCGGTTGAAGCGTTCGATGACCAGTGTACAGGTGCAAACCCACGTTACCCTCTAATCACTGAGCTAAAAGAAGTTCTAACAACGTCGTACTTCGGTACTCCTTACGTTGAAGGTGAAACTTTCGAAGGCACAACAGTAATTTTGAAGAAAGCTGACCAAAAGCCAGCTGAAGCAAAATCAGCGCCAAAAGCTAAAAAAGAAAAAGCTAACGCATAATAAGTGAGCATTAGTTTTGAGATAAGTTTTCGCTAGCACGAACCTTATCTAATCGGGAAAAGAACAAAGCCCCAGTCGAGAGACTGGGGCTTTTTTTATGTTTGTTACTGGACAGATATCGTAAGTTGTCGAAGGTAAATGTTTTTGTTCAACGTTTTCTTGATGAGTAGGAACCAGAGTGCCGAAACTTGCCATGGACAACGATCGTTAAAGGGATTCTCTAAACTTCTGCGGCAACCACACGCCCACTAAAGTAATCATTAGAGACGATGTATTCGGTTGTTCTGGTTAGCTCGTCTTGCAGTTGCGCCCAGTGACATCGATTGAGCTTGCCATCTGAATTGTGAACCGCGGGGACAACGCCGCCGACTCGTATACCAAATGGAGTCAGTTCCTTAGCCCAACTGTGGGTAAAGCCGGTAATCATCGAGTTTGCGCTCTCTAGGCCGGATACATCATGAAAGTCATCATGAGATATCACATTCACAATCACGCCTTCTTTCTCCTCCTCTCGCAAGCGCTCAGCACTGATTTGACCAAAGGCGAATAGAGTAGAAGCCATAGAAGATAAGTCATTAATAAAGCGACTCACCGGCTGATCACCAATAAGGCTAGGCATAGGTGAGCTGATCCAGTTATTAACTAGCACATCTGGAGTGGTGTTGAACGTGTTTTGAATAAAATCGAATACGTTAAGGATCGCCTGGTTACCGTTGTTTTTAAGCGTGTAGCTGTAAACAGAATCAGAAAAGCGAGCACATTGTACATAGGTAGCCTGAAGTGCTTCAGGATCGTTGTCGCACAGGATGACGGTTGCTCCAAGGTTTACAAAGTGGTTCGCAATCGTCCCTCCCAGTCGCGAGCCGGCAGATGTTACCAATATGATTGAGCTTTTTATTTCCATCCCAGTACCTAAACAAATCGTCCGTGTCCGATAAGAATGGGTCAAATTTCATACAATGGGTGTGAATTGGTTCAAACTAAGGTACGCCAATTAATAAGTTTCTATGAACTTAGTGGCACGTCACATTTTGTAGTAACTTCAAGCGTTAACCGACATTTGGTGTTTTTAGGTTGCCTAAGACTAGTGGTTCATATCACTCGTATGAATGGTTTGAAGTGTGCGAGTTAATCGAAGAATCGCTGTGAATGGAAAGCGAAAAAGAGGAAAGGTAGGTGACCGCTATACTTGAGCTTGAATTTGATACTGACGTTGCGCAGTTGTTAGCTCGTTATAGAGCGTGGCATGTGGCAAATCAGGTAAATGCTTGTTTGCGAGTCTGCGTCGGTCATGACCAGAAAGGTTTTGGTAAACCTCTTCGGGTAAGTCGGCCGTATCTTCAGGCATGAAAGCAAGGGCTTCAGGTTTCAAGTAATGGCTGAGCTTTGCACTGGCAAGGCTTGCTTGATGAAAATGATTCGATTGCTGAGCCGAAATTTCATAAGACGATTGGTCTGAGCGCAAAGGTTGTGGATCTGCTACGCCGAAGTGTTTACGCAGGCGATCTTCATTCGTCTCGCTAACTTCAATGGTGTCGATGGGTGTGCAATCACGAACATCATTAGAAAACATAGATAGCAGCAACGCGAAATCTGCACGGCGACCTTGCTCAACCGCTTGGCTGATCCCGATACCGAACTTCAGTTCGTTGATGATTCCTGCTTTGTCTAAAGTATGTATTTGCATGTTGCCTCTCATTCGATACACCTTTAACGGCATGGAGTCGGCAAACTTTAGTGTTTAATTACAGGCAAATAGCCAATTGATGAAGAGCGGGTAGGAGTGGTTGATGTTGGTTGCAAAGTAGGCGTAATTAACCCGTTCAACCTTCTATTTTCAATCTGGGTAAATGACCGATACAAAAAAGCTCACGCCGAGGCATGAGCTTTCAATAGATAACTCGCTATAAATAGCGCAGCATAAGTAATAAATTACTTAGCTAGGTTCTCTTCTACGAAAGACCAGTTTACTAGGTTCCAGAATGCAGCCATGTAGTCAGGGCGAACATTGCGGAAATCGATGTAGTAAGCGTGTTCCCATAGGTCAACAGTTAGAAGTGGAGTAACACCTTCTTCTGTTAGAGGAGTAGCAGCGTTAGAAGTGTTAACGATGTCTAGAGAACCGTCAGCTTTCTTAACTAACCAAGTCCAAGAAGAACCGAAGTTGTTGATTGCTGAATCAGTGAATTTCGCTTTGAATTCTTCGAAAGAACCGAATGCAGCGTTGATCGCTTCTGCAACAGCGCCAGTTGGTTCGCCGCCTGCTTTAGGAGCAAGACAGTGCCAGTAGAACGTGTGGTTCCAGATTTGAGCAGCGTTATTGAAAACACCACCAGTAGAAGTCTTAACGATCTCTTCTAGTGTTTTGCCTTCAAACTCAGTACCTGGGATAAGACCGTTTAGCTTAACAACGTAAGTGTTGTGGTGCTTACCGTGGTGGAAATCTAGCGTTTCTGCTGAGATGTGTGGTTCTAGCGCGTCTTTCGCGTAAGGAAGAGCCGGTAGTTCAAATGCCATTGCTCAATTCTCCATTGATATGAAAGAGTTAACTCTTTCGATTGCTTCCAGTGATATTATTATTCATGGTTCGCTATGAGGCCAACCACGGTCAATTTGCTGACTTGCGATATAGTTTAGCAAGTTTTTACTTTATTAAAAGCTTATTTCATCACTTTTATGTGAATTGTTAGCTTAGCTCGTAAACCACTTTTTTTATATGGTTTTTATTCTTTTGGTTTGGGGTAGAATAAAGGCAATAAAAGCCGTAATCCATTAACGAGGAAGCAATGGAAACTATCGATAAAATCAAACAGCAAATTGAAGAAAACACCATTCTACTTTACATGAAAGGTTCTCCTAAGCTGCCAAGCTGTGGTTTTTCTTCTCAAGCATCTCAAGCACTAATGGCGTGTGGCGAAAAATTTGCTTACGTAGATATCCTACAAAACCCTGACATTCGTGCAGAGCTTCCAGCTTACGCACAATGGCCAACGTTCCCACAACTATGGGTTGACGGTGAGCTAATCGGTGGTTGTGACATCATTCTTGAGATGTTCCAAAAAGGTGAGCTTCAGCCAATCGTTAAAGAAGCAGCTGCTAAAGTAGCTGGCGACGACGCTGAGTAAGCTTTAAGCCTTTGCGCTTAAACATTGAATGGAAGGGGCCCTTAATAAGGCTCCTTTTTTGTTTGAATAGTTCGAAAGACTCGATAAGGAATGAACAATGGACGTAAAACTTCATTATGTGCATGACCCAATGTGCAGTTGGTGCTGGGGCTATAAGCCAACATTAGAGCTCTTAAAACAGCAGCTACCGGCGAGTATTGAATTTAATTACGTAGTAGGCGGTTTAGCTCCTGATTCTGATGAGCCAATGTCAGAAGAGATGAAGGGCAAGCTGCAAGCTATCTGGAAGCAGATCGAAGCGAAGTTGGGCACTGAGTTCAACCACGAATTCTGGACAGAGTGTCAACCTGTTCGCAGTACTTACCCTGCATGTCGCGCCGTAATCGCTGCTGGTTTTCAAGATCACTACGAAGCGATGCTTGAAGCAATTCAACACGCTTACTACCTTCGTGCGATGTTGCCACACAGCCAAGAAACGCATCTGCAGCTCGCTCAAGAATTAGGCATGAATGTACAACAGTTTGAAAATGACCTTTCTAGCAAGTTATTGGAAAGCGAATTAGATGACCAATTAGGCTTTAAAGAAGCGATCGGTGTGCACTCTTACCCGACGTTAATGCTTGAAGTAAATGGTATTTTTACGGGAGTAGAACTGGATTACCATTCAACGGAAGCGACGCTTAAGTCTATTCGCGAAGTACTTGTGAATAACGCTCCCGCTGCATAATTCAGCAAGAGCTGTCTGTATTAACGCAAATGATGCCTAAGGCTTACTCATAAGAGTAAGCCTTTTTTTGTTTGATGTAATTGGTTCTTGAGAGTGAGAGTGAGAGGAGAGGGAATTCTAGGAACAAAAAAGACCGCACAAGGCGGTCTTTATTAAAGTGAGCGTAGGACTCTTTAACTACAGAACCATAGCTGCAATCCAACCGAATACGATCAGTGGGATGTTGTAGTGCAAGAACGTAGGTACTACGGTTTCCCATACGTGCTCATGTTGACCATCAGCATTAAGACCCGATGTTGGACCTAATGTTGAGTCAGAAGCAGGAGAACCCGCATCACCAAGCGCTGCAGCCGTACCCACTAGTGCGATTGTTGCCATTGGTGAGAAACCAAATGCTGCCGCTAGAGGAACGTAGATAGTTGCAAGGATTGGAATCGTAGAGAACGAAGAGCCGATACCCATGGTTACCAATAAACCAACAATGAGCATAAGCAATGCTGCTAGAGGTTTGTTGTCACCAATGCTTGTTGAAAGCGCTTGAACCAAAGATTCAACTCCACCGGTTTGCTTCATTACTGCTGCAAAACCTGCCGCTGCAATCATGATGAAACCGATCATTGCCATCATGTGAACACCCTTGGTGAAGACATCGTGTGTCTCTTTCCAAGCTATTACACCACCGAAAGTGAATACCATGAAACCAGCCAAAGCACCGATGATCATAGAACCTGTCGACAGTTGAACCGTTAGTGCAGCAACAATACCAGCAGCAGCCACTAGGATGTGCTTCTTGTTGATCTCTTTCACTTCGGTTGAAACAACAGTATGAGACGTTTCTTTGTATTGACGTGGCTTACGGTAAGTAAAGAATACTGCCGTAAGAAGACCAAAGATCATGCCTGCAGCCGGTAACAACATTGCCATTGGCACTTGGCTTGCTACTACGTTTTCAAGACCGTTGTCGTGAAGGTTTTTAAGCAGAATGTTGTTTAGGAAGATGCCACCAAAACCGATAGGCAGAACCATATACGGAGTAATCAGACCAAAAGTAAGTACACACGCAACCAGACGACGGTCTAGGTTCATTTTTGCGAATACGCCTAATAGAGGTGGGATTAAGATTGGGATGAAGGCGATATGTACAGGAATCACGTTTTGCGAAGACATGGTCACTAAGATCAAAGACGCAAGGATGCCGTATTTTAGACCATTAGATGCCGCACTGTTCTCTTTGCCGTGAATACGTTTAATCACGCTTTGAGCAAGGAGATCTGTGATACCAGAACGAGAGATAGCAACAGCAAAGGTACCAAGCATTGCGTAGCTAAGTGCGATAGTTGCACCGCCACCTAATCCACTTTCGAAAGCTGCTACAGCGTCGTTCACACTCATACCAGAGGCTACGCCACCGATAATTGCGCTGAACGTGAGAGCCACGACAACGTTTACGCGCATCAAAGCTAAAACAAGCATGATGCAAACTGAAATTACAACAGGATTCATATTATTCTCGGGATGTTGTGTTTTTATGAAGGCAATACGAGTGAACGTTTACCGACTCTATTTTTTATTCTTCGTCAACAAGAGGCCAACCACCAAGGGCTTTCCATTTGTTTACGATGCCGCAAAATAACTCTGTGGTTTTTTGCGTATCATACAAAGCAGAGTGTGCTTCTTTGTTGTCAAATTCCATCCCCGCAGTGCGGCAAGCTTTAGCCAAAACGGTTTGACCGTAGGCAAGACCACTAAGAGCTGCAGTGTCAAAAGTTGCAAATGGATGGAAAGGGACGCGTTTAAGCTTACAACGCTCACTTGCTGCATTAACGAAGTTTAAATCGAACGTAGCATTGTGAGCGACCATGATTGCGCGACTGCAATCTGAAGCTTTTTGTTCTTTTCTCACTAGCTTATAGATTTCTTTAAGGGCTTCTTGTTCCGACACTGCACCACGTAATGGGCTAAATGGGTCTTTAATTCCGTTAAAGTCTAATGCTGCCTGCTCTATATTTGCGCCTTCAAAAGGCTCAATGTGAAAATGAAGCGTTGATGCTGGGTGCAGATCTCCGTTTTCATCCATTTTTAATGTAATGGCACAGATCTCTAATAATGCATCAGTTTCAGCGTTAAACCCTGCGGTTTCCACGTCGATGACCACTGGAAAATAGCCACGAAAGCGTTTTTTTAGGGTCAGAGCTTCGTTTTCTACAGTCATGTTAGCCCAAATAAGTGTGATTGAGGCTGCATTATTGCAGATAATAGCGGTGATAAAAACTAGGAAAGGTCAATAAATCATAAATTAGCCGCACCATCTCGGCTTGATAATTGCATATTTAAACGCGAGAGAAAAATGCGGCAATTGGCTGCATTGTTAAACGAATTGCTTAAGAGATACTCCACTTTATGAAGAAACAACTCATAACAGGTTCAATGCTATTTTCGCTACTTATGTCGCCATCGGTTTTGGCGCAAGAAAAGCGTTATGGAGCATCTCCTCAACAGTCGGCGTGGGAGATGGTGGCTAACACACCACTAGAATGTCGTTTGGTTCACCCGATTCCAAATTTTGGTGATGCTGAGTTCTCATCTCGCGCGAGTAAAAAAATCATTTTGGACTTTGAGCTTAAAATGCGCCGCCCAATGGGTGCTACGCGTAATGTCAGTTTGATCTCGATGCCGCCACCTTGGCGTCCGGGTGAAAGTGCTGATCGCATGACAACCATTAAGTTTTTCCAACAATTTGATGGCTACGTTGGCGGTCAAACGGCGTGGGGAATCTTGAGTGAGCTAGAGAAAGGGCGCTACCCGACATTCAGTTACCAAGAGTGGCAGAGCCGAGATCAGCGTATCGAAGTGTCGTTATCGTCGGTGTTGTTCCAAGAAAAGTACAATGTGTTCAGTGACTGTATCGCCAACTTATTGCCTTACAGCTTCGAAGATATCTCTTTCACTATTTTGCATTACGATCGTAACAGCGATCAGTTGAACAAATCATCACGTAAAAGGTTAAGCCAGATAGCTGACTATGTTCGCTATAACCAAGACATTGATCTGGTGCTGGTGGCCACATATACCGATTCTGCTGACAGCAAAGGCATTAGCCAGAATCTTTCAGAGCGAAGAGCGGAGTCGTTAAGAGAGTACTTTAAGTCACTCGGTTTACCGGAAGATCGTATTCAAGTGCAAGGTTATGGTAAGCGTCGTCCAATTGCCGACAACAATTCACCAATTGGTAAAGATCAAAACCGCCGCGTTGTTATCTCATTGGGTAGAACGCAGGTCTAGCTTGAATAAAATCTAAAGCTCCAATCAAAAAGCCCGTCGAAATGACGGGCTTTTTTGTATTTTAACTTTGAAGTCGTTGTCTCAACGTAACTTGTTTAGTTCAAGCGGAAACGAGCGATCATTTCACAGTTGGTCGCGGTATCGATTTTTTCAACCATAGAGGCAATTTTAGGGTTGGGATGGCGTTTCATGAAATCGATAAGGGCTTTCTTACAGCAACCAATAGAATCTATAAAGCTGGAGCATTGTGTATTCGGGCATTGCGGAATCAGTGTCAGTACTTTTTCCGAAGCAAGTTGAAGGTACTTGAGTTCGTAGTCTGTATCTCCGGCCCATCGCCAGAATTGAGCAAGGTTATGGCAAGAGATAACCGAAATCAGCAAACGCTCATCAGCCTGAATATCAGTGCGTTCAGTAATTTCTTCGCTTAAGTTTAATGCTTGCTGATAGTGAAGAATACTTCGTACAGGATCGTCGAGCTGCAATGCAGTATCGGCAAGTAACGTGTGTTTTTCCCATTCGCTAATCATTGTATTACCTCACTAATCAATAGGTGGTTAATTTAAATGATAATCATTATCATGTAAAGTTTCATTGGTGAGATTGTTAATAATAATTGGTGAAGGGTATTGTTCATGCGTGGAAACATAAAAAAGAAGCGAGCATAGTGCTCGCTTCTTTTTGGATTAGCCTTGGCTTTATTTTCAAAGCCAAGCTTCATAGCGGGTTTGTTAGGAATTAACCTTCTAGACCAGCACTTGCTTGTTTGTTCTGAATAAGCTCGATCATGTAGCCGTCAGGATCTTTAACGAATGCGATGTGAGTAGAGCCGCCTTTTACAGGGCCCGCTTCACGTGTCACATTACCGCCTGCTGCTTTAATCGCGTCACACGTTGTGTAGATGTCATCAACACCGATAGCAACGTGACCAAAAGCTGAGCCAAGGTCATATTCAGTCGTGCCCCAGTTGTAAGTCAGCTCAATCACAGCGCCTTGAGATTCGTCACCAAAGCCAACGAAAGCCAGTGTGTATTCGTACTCTTTATTCTCGTTCTTACGTAACAGCTGCATGCCCATTACATTGGTGTAGAACTCGATAGACTTGTCTAGATCACCAACGCGTAGCATGGTGTGTAAAATACGGCCGTTTGACATGATTTGCTCCTAGCTTTAATTATGTATACGTTTTTGTAATTCTGTTTTATGCCGCTAGAAAAATGCGGCATTGTTTAGCTTCTTAGCTTCTTAGCTTCTTAGCTTCATTCGCTTCATTCGCTTAGAGCTAGCCTAGACGTCGGTTTTTTCCTTGAACTCACACAAGTCTTCAATGATACAGCTGCCACAGCGTGGTTTACGTGCGACACAGGTGTAACGTCCATGAAGAATGAGCCAATGGTGGACATCCAGTTTGAATTCTTTTGGGATTACTTTAAGTAGCTTTGCTTCGACATCGTCGACGGTTTTACCCATCGCTAGCTTAGTGCGGTTTGATACACGATAGATGTGAGTATCAACGGCAATCGTTGGCCAACCGAAGGCGGTATTTAACACTACGTTTGCAGTTTTGCGGCCAACGCCTGGAAGGGCCTCTAATGCAGCGCGATCTTCCGGTACTTCACCATTATGTAGGTCAAGCAGCATGCGACACGTTTTGATGGTGTTTTCTGCTTTTGAGTTAAACAGGCCGATGGTTTTGATGTACTCTTTTAGGCCATCGACACCTAGGTCGAAAATAGCCTGTGGAGTATTAGCCACAGGATAAAGCTTATCAGTGGCTTTGTTTACGCTGACATCGGTTGCCTGCGCAGATAAGAGCACTGCGATCAGCAACTCGAAAGGGCTGTTCCAATTAAGCTCGGTTTCTGGCTTTGGATTGTTTTCTCTTAAACGCTCAAGTATTTCTACTCGTTTTACATTGTTCATAGCGACATTACTTTCAAATAGTTAGGGCTTGAGTTCCGGCGAAGTTCTTTCAAACTTACTCGTTTTAAAATAACAAGTTCCGCAATGGTTCAGGCTTTATCATCGGTTACGCGCTCTTATGAGCGTCATTATTATGTGTGCTTGGTCAATCTATTTACCTGCTGAGCGGTTGAGCTACTCAGCAGGATTTAAGCTACTGTAACTTATCAGGCATTGGTAACGCGAGCGCGTTCAATAGCTGGTTTTTCTTGTTTTGGCTGTCTAGATTTAGCTTGGTTGTCGATGATGTTTTTCAAAGCAATCAAGAAACCAACACCAATAAAGGCGCCGGGTGGTAGCAGGGCTAACAAGAAGCTGTTATCAAATTGGAATATCTGGATTCGTAACACCGAAGCCCAATCACCAAGGAGTAGGTCTGCGCCATCAAATAGGGTCCCGTTACCAATAACCTCACGCATTGCACCCAATACAACTAGTACTGATGTCATGCCAAGACCCATCCAAAACCCATCTTGAGCAGCAGGTAAAACTTCGTTTTTAGACGCGAAGGCTTCCGCTCGGCCAATGATGATACAGTTGGTTACGATCAGCGGGATAAAGATACCCAAAGAGAGGTAAAGGCCATACGCGTAGGCGTTCATCAGAAGTTGAACACAGGTTACCAGTGAAGCAATGATCATCACGAATACTGGAATACGCACTTCTTTTGGCACATGGTTTCGAACCAGAGAAACAGACACGTTCGACCCGACTAATACAAGCAAGGTAGCGATACCTAATCCAAGAGCATTAGTCACAGTTGAAGAGACAGCCAACAGCGGACATAAGCCAAGGAGTTGCACTAGGGCAGGGTTGTTGGACCACATGCCATTTTTAATTAGTGTTTTATGATCACTCATTATTCACCACCACAATTTAGAGGTTGAGCAAGCAATGCTTGGTTGTTTTGGTTAACGTACTGCACCGCTTGCTTCACTGACTTAACGACAGCTCTTGGCGTAATGGTTGCGCCAGTGAACTGGTCAAAGTCACCACCATCTTTACGAACCTTCCAACGGTCAAGATTAGAATCCGTCACTTGCTTACCGGCAAATGAAAGAATCCAATCACTAACACGAAGATCAATCTTATCACCCAATCCCGGTGTTTCTTGGTGGGAAAGAACGCGAGTACCTAAAATGGTACCATCGATTTTCATTCCAACAATGACCTTAATCGCGCCGTTGTAACCATCGGGTGCAATCGCTTCGATCGCAATCGCGCTTGGCTCACCATTGAGTTTAGCAATGTAAGCTGGCATCGCTTGTTCAGTCCCCAACTCTTCTGCTTGAACCAGAGTACAGGCTGAAAACAGTTCATTATCGTGCAGATCGTGCGGGATCACTTGATTAAGCACGGACAGTAATTGAGCCTGTTCTTGCTGCTTAATCTGATCTTTGGTCAGGTAGTGAGTTACCGCGACCAAACCTGTTGAAGCACAAGCAAAAATCGCGAGTACAAGGCCATTTTTCTTAATTGCATTTAGCATGGTATCCGCTCCTTAGTGGCCGTATGTACGAGGTTTGGTGTAGTAGTCAATCAGTGGAACACACATGTTGGCTAACAATACAGCAAACGCCACGCCATCAGGGAAGCCACCCCAACTGCGGATAATAAAGACTAGCCCGCCAATCAGAGCACCAAACACTAAGCGACCTTTTACTGTCGTTGATGCTGAAACGGGGTCGGTCGCAATGAAAAATGCGCCGAGCATAGTCGCACCAGACAATAGATGAATGGTTGGTGAAGCGGTTTCACCTGGAGTTAAGATTAAGAATACCAGGCTAAACAGCGCAAGGCTGCCGATGAAAGCTACCGGAATATGCCATTGAATCACACGTTGCTTAATCAACACTAGGCCACCAACAAGGTAAGCAAGGTTAACCCATTCCCAGCCCACGCCTGCTAACCAACTGAATTGTGGTTGAGAAAGAGCTTCAGAAGCCGTGTTGCCTGCCGTTAGTGCGGTTTTGAATGCATCGAGTGGTGTTGCCATCGTGGTGCCATCAATACCAAGACGCGCTTGTTGAAGAGATAAACCTTCATTATTGAAGCCAGTAAAGATCATCAAAAATGAGTCAACAAAGCTCGTTGCTTCAGCGGTTAAGCTAGTAGGAGCATTCCAACTGGTCATCTGAACTGGGAATGAGATCAGCAAAACAACGTAAGCCACCATCGCTGGGTTAAATGGGTTTTGTCCAAGGCCGCCATATAGGTGTTTCGCAATAATAATAGCGAAGAACATACCTATGACTAGAATCCACCACGGGGAGTGTGGGGGAATAGCGACACTTAACAGCCAAGCGGTCACAACCGCACTGTAATCACGCAATGCCATCACTGGTGGGCGTTTTCTTAGCAGCATTACGGCTGCTTCAAAGGTAACAGCAAGTGCGATAGCAAATACTAACTGGATGAGCGTACCCCATCCGAAGAAGTAGGTTTGAGCTAGTAGACCTGGCAATGCACAAATAGCCACCCATTTCATCAGATCTGGGGTGCTTCTACGATTGTGCGCGTGCGGTGAGCTGGCGATAAAGAAGGCCACTACTCTTTCTCCTCATTATTCTTTTTGTCTTGCTCTTGCTGCGCCTTTCTTGCTTTAGCACGAGCAATCGCTGCAGCAACCGCTGCTTTTTTAGGGTCGACTGGTTCTTGTTGAGTCTCAGTCTTTAATTCAACTACAGGTTCAACCACAGATTCAGGTGTTTCTGCTGACTCTTCCTGTTTCGCTTGTTGTGCCTTTCTTGCTTTAGCGCGAGCTATTGCAGCGGCAACAGCAGCTTTTTTAGGATCCACTGGTTCTGATTGAATTTCAGCTTCCACTTCTATTTCAGGAGCGATTGCTTCTGCTTCGACCTGCTTAGCTTGCTGTGCTTTCTTCGCTTTGGCGCGAGCAATAGCTGCAGCGACTGCATCTTTTTTGGCATCACCAGAGCTTTCAGCTGAAGCTTCGCTTTCTGTTTGAGTAGAAGATTCAGCTTGTTGTGCTTTCTTGGCTTTAGCGCGAGCAATGGCCGCAGCGACTGCATCTTTCTTAGCATCGCCTGATTTTTCAACTGGAGCTTCACTTTCGGTTAGAGTAGCTGACTCCGCTTGTTGAGCTTTCTTCGCTTTAGCACGAGCGATAGCGGCAGCGACAGCATCTTTCTTAGCGTCGCCAGAACTTTCAGCCGGAGTCTCAGAAGTCGATTCTGCTTGTTGTGCTTTCTTTGCTTTAGCGCGAGCTATTGCAGCAGCGACGGCGTCTTTCTTAGCATCGCCAGTACTTTCAACCGGAGCGTCAGAAGCTGATTCTGTTTGTTGTGCTTTCTTGGCTTTAGCGCGAGCAATAGCCGCAGCAACCGCGTCTTTCTTAGCGTCACCTGATTTTTCAATCGGAGATTCAGAAGCTGATTCTGTTTGTTGCGCTTTCTTGGCTTTAGCGCGAGCGATGGCTGCAGCGACTGCATCTTTCTTAGCGTCGCCTGATTTTTCAATCGGAGCTTCAGAAGCCGATTCCACTTGCTGTGCTTTCTTGGCTTTAGCGCGAGCTATAGCTGCAGCGACAGCATCTTTCTTAGCATCGCCTGAGCTTTCTGCAGGTGCATCAGTTGCTGCTTGTTGTGCCTTGCGCTCTCGAGCTTGTCGTTTACGTTCTTCACGCAGTTTCGACATTTCAGTATTGTCTGGTTCAGCGCTATCCGTTTTCTGAGCCGCAGCTTGTTTTGCTTTTGCCTTGGCAATCGCAGCAGCAACCGCAGGTTTTACCGCTGGTTCTGCATTAGGAGCTTGGTTTGCCGCGGCTTTTTGCGCTTTAACGCGAGCAATCGCAGCTGCAATCGCATCATCACCATCCGCAGACTTCATATCTTTACGACGGTTGTCAGCTGCTTTCTTAAAGCGGTTTTCACGTTCTGCTTTGTCACGCTCCATACGAGCGTTTTTCTCTTCGAAACGAATCTTGGCGCGCTCTGCTGCAGCGGCTTCATCTTTTCGAGTTTTGATCTCAGCTTTTGCTTGGCGGTAGTACTGAACAAGAGGAATTTCACTTGGGCAGACAAATGCACAAGCACCGCATTCAATACAGTCTTTAATATTCAGTTCTTCACACTTATCCAACTCATTGGCTTTCGCATGCCATTGCAGTTGTTGAGGAAGAAGTGATGCGGGGCAAGCCTCGGCACACGCGCTACAACGAATACATTCCATCTCGTAAGTGCTTGGAGAGATCTCACGACGCGTTGGCGCTAAAATACAGTTCGACGTTTTAGTGATTGGCACATTGGCATGTGGCAAGGTGAAGCCCATCATAGGGCCACCCAAAATCAAACGCGGAAGCTTTTTATCGGCTTTGTAGCCAAACTCTTCAAGTAACTCGTGTACTGGTGTACCTAATAGTGCCCAAACATTACGAGGTTGCTTAAAGGTCTTACCGGTTAAAGTCACCACGCGGTTAACGACAGGTTCACCGTCGATTACTGCTCTCTTAATTGAATAAAGAGAGCCGACGTTTTGAACTAAAACACCTATGTCTGCAGGAATGCCGCCAGCTGGAACCTCTTTATTGGTGAGGATCTTTATGAGCTGTTTCTCACCACCAGAAGGGTATTTGGTTGGGATAACACG
Source organism: Vibrio sp. 14N.309.X.WAT.E.F5 (assembly GCF_030397615.1). Classification (NCBI taxonomy): domain Bacteria; kingdom Pseudomonadati; phylum Pseudomonadota; class Gammaproteobacteria; order Vibrionales; family Vibrionaceae; genus Vibrio; species Vibrio sp. 14N.309.X.WAT.E.F5. Next base: position 28,337 of record NZ_JAPNXR010000033.1, read on the forward strand.
AATGACGATATCTTTGTCTTTCGCTGCAATCTCAAGTGCTTTTATTGCGTCTGGTTTGTTGTCTTCAATACCGATCACGGTCAGTTTTGGTTGAAGGATGTGTTCAACCACTTCGATGCCTTTTAATACTTCATCTGCATGTTCTTGAAGCAATTTGTCATCTGAGGTGATGTAAGGCTCACATTCCGCAGCATTGACGATCAAAATGTCAGTACGACCAAGGCCTGACTGAAGCTTTTTCGCGGTAGGGAAGCCTGCGCCGCCCATGCCTGAGATACCAGCTTGGCGAATTACATCAAGCAGTTCGTCTGAGGTCTTTGTTGAAAAGTCTTCAACTGGATGTTTTTCGATCCAAGTGTCTAAGCCGTCAGGTTTAATGACCACACTGAGCTCGCTCAAACCCGAAGGGTGAGCGGTAGTTCTTGATTCGATAGCAGTAATCACGCCCGATGTTGGTGCATGTACCGGCAATGTAAAACCTGTATCCAAGGCTGTCAGTTGTTGGCCTTTTAGCACAGTGTCACCCGCAGCAACCAATAAGTTACCTGGCTTACCGATGTGCTGTTTCACTGGAAGAACGATTTCTTCTGGGAGCCTTGCATGCACGATATCAGTAGTATTCGACTGTTTCTTGTTTTCAGCAGGGTGCACACCGCCCGGGAAGTTCCAAATTGAGCCCGTGCGAATTTGTTCAATTAAAGAGATCATACTAACCCTATGCCTTAGGCTCTGACGCGGTCGCATCAGTTGCTTGGTTAGTGATATCAGTAACAGGAATGATGTTCATCTGCCATTTCCAATTTTCAGTCGTTGTTGCCACTGGAATCATTTCGATACAGTCAGTAGGGCACGGTGCGACACATAGATCACAACCTGTACATTCATCTTTGATTACTGTGTGAAGTGCCTTGGTGCCACCAACAATGGCGTCGACAGGGCAGGCTTGAATGCATTTGGTGCAGCCAATACACATATCTTCATGAATGAAGGCAACGGTTTTTACTTTGTTATCTAAGTCATGAGCGGAGTCTTCAACTTCTACGCCCATTAAATCTGCGAGCTTCTCAATGGTTGCTTGGCCGCCAGGAGGACATTTGTTGATCTTGTCTCCGTTAGCGATCGCCTCTGCGTATGGGCGACAACCAGGGTAACCACACTGGCCACATTGAGTTTGCGGTAAAATGGTATCGATTTGATCAACGATCGGATCGGCTTCTACTTTAAAGCGAATAGAAGCAAAGCCTAAGATAGCGCCAAAAACAGCGGCTAAAACGGCGAGTGCAATGATTGCAATTAAGATGGTACTCATTCTTACTTCACCAACCCAGTAAAGCCCATAAATGCCAGAGACATTAGGCCTGCTGTGATCATCGCAATCGATGCGCCTTTGAATGGCATTGGTACATCAGCAACCGCAATACGCTCACGCATCGCAGCAAATAGGATCAGAACAAGAGAGAAACCAACCGCTGCGCCGAAACCATAGATGATCGACTGAATGAAGTTGTGGTTTTCATTGATGTTCAAAAGTGCCACACCTAACACCGCGCAGTTGGTGGTGATAAGAGGCAGGAAGATACCCAATAGGCGATATAGCGTTGGGCTGGTTTTGTGAACGACCATTTCCGTAAATTGAACAACCACCGCGATAACCAAGATGAAACTCATGGTACGCAGGTATTCAATACCCAGAGGGGTAAGGATGTAGGTTTCTACTAGGTATGCAGATACCGACGCTAACGTCAGAACGAAAGTCGTCGCGAGGCCCATGCCAATCGCAGTCTCCAGTTTCTTGGAGACTCCCATAAATGGACATAGTCCTAAAAACTTCACTAGCACAAAGTTATTGACCAGCACTGTGCCAACCAACAACAAAAGGTATTCGGTCATAATGGATTAATTCTTGAGATTCCGATCCCGATATTATCCTGCTTTGCTCACCTAATAACAACCAAGGATCACTAGGGATTTAGACACTTGGTGAAAAAAACATCAGGTAATCGTTTGATTATCAAAGCTGCAGTAAGTATAGACATAGATTTTAATGGTGTAAGCGTGCTCTGAGGTATCACGATGATCTTTGGCTGATCATTTAAGTACACACTGATTTCACTTTTCTATACAGCTGAAAAATCGGAGGTGAGATGAATCAAAGAATGAATTTTTACCGATTTACTGCTGTTAATTCAGTGCCATTGGCGGCCGGATGGGGTGTATTGCAGAAAGTAAGTTCGCTAAAAATGCAAAAAGCCGCATCGAGTGATGCGGCTTCTTTAAATTTGGCCCCCTTGTCGAGACTTGAACGCGGGCGGGTAGCACGGTCTGACGATTCGGGTGTGATATTAACTTGGAGCAAGTTAGTCGCAGTTATATACGAAAAAAGCCCAATCTTTCGATTGAGCCTTTTTCTGAATTTGGCTCCCCTTGCAAGACTTGAACTTGCGACATACGGATTAACAGTCCGCCGTTCTACCAACTGAACTAAAGGGGAATTGCTTGTTAGCGACGCGAATTCTAATAAGAGACCTGTTTTCTGTCAATAAAAAATAGTAGAAAAAAGTAAGATAAAAAACTTTACTTTCTTGGATGCCTTATCAGATTTAGCTTTGCTTTAGTTATCCACCAAAATTGTGGATAAGTGTGTGTGCGAAACTTTAACAACAATAATTGGAGTAAATCTGAAAATGTAAAAATTATAGATAACGTGATGTATTTAAAGGAATAGTACCAAAGTATCACGATTGTATAACTTTTATAGATTAGAAAGCGAACAGTAAAACAAGCGGTATTTTTAGATTTTTTGGGGAAAAGTAGTGGATTAAAATTCGAGTAATTTAGCTGGGGAAACTTTGCAGGGGCACGGATAATACCAAGTTCTAAAATTAAAAGCTATCACTGATATTCAATCTTAAGGCGCATTTCTCTAGATAATAGTTGCAACGAGATGGCTCCTAGAGTGACAATGACCTGATTAAAAACACAGTATGGAAATGGCAACCTATGAGCAAACTCTTTGATTTGGTATCGGACTACAGCCCGTCCGGTGACCAGCCGACAGCGATAACCAGATTACTAGATGGATTAGATTCTGGTTTGGCACATCAAACTCTATTAGGGGTAACGGGCTCAGGTAAAACCTTTACTCTTGCCAATGTCATTTCCCAATCGCAAAGACCTGCCATTCTGTTAGCACCGAACAAGACGTTGGCTGCTCAGCTTTATGGTGAGATGAAATCTTTCTTTCCAAATAATGCCGTCGAGTACTTCGTTTCTTACTACGATTACTACCAACCAGAAGCTTACGTTCCAACCACTGATACTTTCATTGAGAAAGATGCGTCTGTGAATGCCCATATCGAACAAATGAGGCTATCAGCGACCAAAGCGCTTCTTGAACGTAAAGACGCCATCATTGTGGCGTCTGTATCGGCTATCTATGGTCTCGGTGATCCTAAGTCTTATTTGAAAATGATGCTGCACTTGAGTCGTGGTGAGGTCATGGATCAGCGTGATATCTTACGCCGCTTGGCTGAGCTGCAATATTCGAGAAACGATGTAGCATTTGAGCGTGGTCAGTTCCGTGTCCGTGGTGAAGTGATTGATATCTTCCCCGCAGAATCTGACCAAGACGCAGTTCGAATCGAAATGTTCGATGATGAAGTAGACTGTATCAGTATTTTTGACCCGTTAACTGGTGCTATTAAACAGAGAGACTTACCTCGTTTTACGGTTTATCCAAAAACGCACTATGTCACTCCAAGAGAGAAAATCCTTGAAGCGATTGAGAAGATTAAGGATGAGTTACGCGATAGGGCGCAATATTTAAAAGACAACAACAAGCTTCTCGAAGAACAGCGCATCTCCCAAAGAACTCAGTTTGATATTGAGATGATGACGGAGCTGGGTTTCTGCTCGGGTATTGAAAACTATTCTCGCTATTTGAGTGGACGTAATGAAGGTGAAGCTCCTCCAACCTTATTTGATTACTTACCTAATGATGGTTTGCTGATTATCGATGAGTCACACGTAACTGTGCCGCAAATTGGCGCCATGTATAAAGGTGACCGTTCGCGTAAAGAAACCTTGGTTGAGTTTGGCTTTAGACTGCCTTCGGCGTTAGATAACCGTCCGATGAAGTTTGAAGAGTTCGAATCGATCGCTCCTCAGACTATTTTTGTGTCGGCCACGCCGGGTAATTATGAGATTGAGAAATCAGACGGTGAGATTGCTGATCAAGTAGTGCGTCCTACTGGCTTACTTGACCCGATCATCGAAGTAAGGCCTGTCGCGACTCAGGTTGATGACCTGTTGTCTGAAATCAGAATACGTTCAGTGAAAGAAGAACGTGTACTTGTCACTACGCTAACTAAGCGAATGGCTGAAGACTTAACAGAATATCTGAGTGAGCATGGTGTTAAGGTTCGTTACTTGCACTCAGATATCGATACGGTTGAGCGTGTAGAGATCATTCGAGATCTTCGACTGGGCGAGTTTGACGTGTTAGTGGGCATTAACTTACTTCGAGAAGGTTTGGATATGCCTGAAGTATCGCTGGTGGCGATTCTTGATGCTGATAAAGAGGGCTTCTTACGTTCTGAGCGTTCTCTGATTCAGACCATTGGCCGTGCGGCGCGTAACCTGGAAGGTCGAGCTATCTTGTATGGTGACTCGATTACTAAATCAATGAGAAAAGCGATTGATGAAACTGATCGTCGTAGAGAAAAACAACAAGCTTACAATGAAGAGCAAGGCATCACGCCGCAAGCATTGAAACGTAATATCAAAGATATTATGGAGCTGGGTGACCTGACTAAATCCAAACAACAGCGACAATCTAAGCAAGTTCCGCTATCTAAGGTTGCTGAACCTTCTGAAAGTTATGCCGTGCTTACACCACAGCAGCTTGATAAAGAGATCAGTAAACTGGAAGCGGCAATGTATCAACATGCTCAGAACTTGGAATTTGAATTGGCGGCACAGAAGCGTGATGAAATTGAACAGTTAAGAAAGCAGTTCATTACCAATAGTTAAGGTTAGCTCGTCGGGACTGGAATTTCAGACAAAAAAACAGCCAGTAGTAAATGTTCTACTGGCTTACGTTTGTGAACACAAGGTCCACTAACAACGTCAGTTGGCTAGGTGACCCGAAGGTCAGTTGGATAACTGCATCGTTCGTGCCACATCGATAACACATTGATTGTTTTAAACAGGGAAAGAAATGTTCCACAAATACTGTGGTTAATTTGCATAATGCAAAGCGGAATGCGATTATAATAAGAAATGCAAATTATAACGGCTAGGATATGCAATCAAAAACGCTAGATAACAAATCGAAGTATTTGTTGATGGTAGAGGATACCGCTTCAGTAGCGGCTCTATATCGCTCGTATCTTACACCGCTCGAGATTGATATCAACATTGTCGGCACAGGCCGCGATGCAATTGAGAGTTTGAATCATCGAATCCCAGACCTTATTTTATTAGATCTACGTCTACCTGATATGACGGGTATGGACGTGCTATTTGCTGTAAAACAAAAATACCCAGAAGTTCCTGTGATCTTTATGACGGCTCACGGCTCGATCGATACGGCCGTTGAAGCGATGCGTCATGGTTCTCAAGATTTCCTTATTAAACCGTGTGAAGCCGACCGACTTCGTATTACGGTGAACAACGCGATACGCAAAGCGACAAAACTCAAAAACAGCGCTGAACATCCCGGTAATCAAAACTATCAAGGCTTCATTGGTAGCAGCCAAACCATGCAGCAGGTCTACCGAACGATCGATTCTGCAGCATCGAGTAAAGCGAGTATTTTCATCACAGGTGAAAGTGGTACCGGTAAAGAGGTGTGTGCAGAAGCGATTCACGCTGCGAGTAAGCGTGGTGATAAGCCTTTTATTGCGATTAACTGTGCCGCTATTCCAAAAGATTTGATTGAGAGTGAACTGTTTGGTCACGTTAAAGGCGCCTTTACTGGGGCGGCAACGGATCGACAAGGCGCGGCTGAACTTGCAGATGGTGGAACCTTGTTCCTCGATGAGTTGTGCGAAATGGATCTTGAACTGCAAACCAAGCTTCTACGTTTCATTCAAACTGGTACTTTCCAAAAAGTCGGTTCTTCAAAAATGAAGAGCGTTGATGTGCGCTTTGTTTGTGCAACTAACCGTGACCCTTGGAAAGAAGTACAAGAAGGTCGCTTTAGAGAGGATTTATACTATCGTTTATACGTGATTCCTTTGCACTTGCCGCCACTGCGCGAGCGTGGGGAAGATGTTATTGAAATTGCGTACTCGCTGCTGGGCTATATGTCTGTTGAGGAAGGTAAGGCCTTTGTGCGTTTTGCTCAGGAAGTGTTGGATCGCTTTAACCAATACGAGTGGCCGGGTAACGTTCGTCAGCTACAAAACGTATTACGAAATGTGGTGGTATTGAATAATGGTAAAGAGATTACTCTGAACATGCTTCCACCCCCATTGAATCAACCGATTGAAAACAGCCTGCGACTGAAAGAGAAGCAGAATGAGGACATCACGGTAAAAGATATTTTCCCATTGTGGATCACTGAGAAAACGGCAATCGAACAGGCCATAAAAGCGTGTGATGGCAACATCCCACGCGCGGCAGGTTTCTTGGATGTCAGTCCATCGACGATTTACCGTAAATTGCAAACGTGGAATGCGAAGCAGTAATCACCAAACAATAAGAAAGAACGATGATGAAAGTATTAAATCAGCAAAAAGTTGATGAGCTTGCCGGCGAAATCGGGCAAGAGAATGTCCCAGTGTTACTGGAGATATTTTTAGGTGAATTGAAAGGATATTATGAGCACCTAGATCTCAATAAAGACACGGATACATCGAAGTATCTGGCCGACATTAGCCATGCCTTAAAGAGCAGCGCCGCGAGCTTTGGTGCCGATTCTTTGTGTAGTTTTGCGATTAGTGTGGATGCAAAAGTGAAACAAGCGTTACCCGTGACAGATGTTGACTTTCAAGATATGCAAGAACTTCTGTTATCAACGTATACGGAATATCAGCAGTTGATGACGGATCTCTAAAACGGTTGATAGTGGCATAAGCAGATATTAAAAAAGGAGCATTATGCTCCTTTTTTGTTTTTACCGGCTTCAGGTGTTTAGCTTAAGCCACTA